>NZ_CP036431.1 GCF_007752535.1 Tautonia plasticadhaerens | reverse complement strand
CTCGTCACGTCCCCCCGATCCGCCATCGCCGAGAGAGCCCCTGGCCTGGTCTTCCCGCGCCTCATCGCGCATCGCCGCCTCCCTTTCCCATGACAAGTGTCAAAGGCAACAACTTCTAGTTGCTCAGTTACAAGAGTTAAAAAGTTATAAGAGTTACCCGAAAAATAGCCTATACGCCACAACGACTTATGGCAAATTTCCTCCCTCATTGGTCGGACGACCCTCCCTCATTGGTCGGACAATCCTCCCCCGTTGGTCGGACAATCCTCCCTCATTGGTCGGACAATCCTCCCCCGTTGGTCGTTGAATTCCTCCCCCGTTGGTCGTTGTCTCGGGGCAATTCCTCCCTCATTGGTCGTTGAATTCCTCCCCTGATGGTCGGATTTCCTGAGGGGAGTCCGGCCCGCGATCCCTCCCCGGGAGGTCGGATCGCAGGCCCTCAGGGAGGAGACTGGGCGGGATGGGGTTTCACGGGTCCTCCCCCGATGGTCGGATGTCGGGCCGGGGGAAACCCTCCCCCGATGGTCGGATGTCGGGCCGGGGGAAACCCTCCCCCGATGGTCGGATGTCGGGCCGGGGGAAACCCTCCCCCGATGGTCGGACCTCCCGATGCTGACGCTGATGCGAGATTCCCCTCAAAGGGGCTCGCGAGGACCAGTCACGCCTCACGAGAGGACGGTCGGAGGGGCGACGACTGACCCGCTGACGCTCACATGGATGGCCTCCGGCAGGGTCGGCCCCTACGGCCTCCCGGCATCGGCCTGACGCGGCCGAAGGTCGATGTCGATTGCCCGGAATGCCGGGGTGTAGGTCGTGAGGTCGTCGGTGCCGTGTGGCCCCGACCTGGAGGCCGAGCGTCACGGATCGCCAAACTCTGCGTATACCGCGGCGCGACGCCGAATGAATTCGATCACGGGCCGACCCGGCGACGAAGGCCGAGCCGGAGACGATGACGCAGAAGTCAATGCGAGGGCCATTTGTTGCAATCACGCGAGGCCATGAAGGCCGCCTGCGACGATTCGCTCGATCAGCCCGAGGTTAGCCCCCACAGGACCCCTCGTGGCGGACGAGGATGGGCGTGTGAGAGGCGCACAGCCTGAGCCGATCCCCCGCAGGGCGATGATTCGCAAGGCACCGACCGCCGCCACCTCGGACCGCCTCGGCCAATTATCATGGTTACATCACAATATCAAATTATTTTGATTTAATATGTAATTTTGTTGTTTTGTATGGTGGGTGCAATCGTCATTGTTTGGTTATTGCGATGTATCAATCGATCGTTACATCATTTAAGCAAGTCATTTTAAGAAAATTTGCAAGTTAATTGGTGGTGCATTGAACTGCTGTCGTCCGCGGCTACAATGCAGCCGAATTCCACCCGGCCCGGCATTCTCGGGCACTCACCCCGGCCAACGCCAGCACGACCGCTGGCGGCATTCTCCGGCCGGCGGTTCCGAAACCAACACAATCCGTTCGGCACGCCACACGGATGCCCGGAGGTCGCCCGCGTGCGCCCCGGCACCCGTGCGGAGTCGGCCACGGTAGTTAATTTCTCGCGAATCCCACACACGAGCACACTTGGCGGCACTGGCCCCCCGGCCCGCGCCGCCCGAAGGCATTCCGGAGCGGATCGACCCCTCGCGAAGTTGCAGATCGGCGAAGTTGCAGACCGGACAACCGCGTCCTAGGTTTAACAGGACCACACAAGTTGCTTAAACGCATGTGTGGCTGTGTCCTAGTGCGCGCCAAGGAGCACCATCGATGGCCTCGAGCAGCCTGACCCGTCAGTTGAGTTCTCTCCTCTCCGCCGGCCAACGTCGGGCCAACCGGGCCGGGGACCGGAGGCGATCGAGGTCGCGATCGATCGGCCGCTTCGAGGACCTCGAGCCTCGCGTCCTGCTCAGGTCCCCGCTCGCCGCCCCCTCGCTCGGGGCGCCGCCGGCCCCCGGGCCCAACGCCATCTGGGTCGACACGGCCGCGGAGCTGAGCCAGGCCGTCGGGAACCTGCAGTCCGGGCAGACGATCGTCATCGAGCCGGGCACCTACAACCTCACCGGTACGCTCTACGTCGGCAACGGGCGTCAGGTCGTCGGCGCCACGATCCGCGGCGCCACCGATGACTTCGGCGACGTGGTCCTTCGAGGCCGTGGCATGGACAACGCCAGCTTCGGCTCCGTCCCCCACGGCATCGCTGTCTACAATGCCCAGGATCTGACCATCGCCAATCTCTCAATCGGCGGGGTCTACTACCATCCAATCGACCTGCAGGGCGCCTCCGGTGCCGATCGCGTCCGGATCTACCACACGCGGCTCTTCGACGCGGGTGAGCAATTCATCAAGGCGAACCCCGGCGGCGGCGGCGTGGACGACGTCACCGTCGCGTACAGCCTCATCGAATACACCTCAGGGCCGCCGACGACCGACCACGGGAGCGGCGTCGGCTACACTAATGGCATCAGCGCCCACGAGGCCGATCGTTGGACCATCCAGCACAACACCTTCCGCAATTTCCACACGCCCGATTCGGCCAGCAGCAATCTTTGGAATCCGGCCGTCCTGATGTGGAACCACTCGACCGATACCATCATCGAGGGCAACACATTCATCGACACCGATCGGGCGATTGCCTTCGGCCTGTACGACAATTCCGGCAGCGATCACCGGGGCGGCATCATCCGCAACAATTTCGTCTACATGCGGCCCGGCCTCTTCAGCGCGAGCCGCCGCTCGGCCTCTGACGCCCAGATCATCGTCTGGGACTCGCCGAACACGAAGGTCTACCACAACACGATCCTCACCAGCGGGAACACGGCCAAGTCGATCGAGGCGCGGTGGGGGACCTCGGGCCTCGAGATCCGCAACAATCTGGCCGATGCCCCGATCGGATCGCGCGACGGCGCAACCTACGGCGAGAGCGGGAACTATCTGGGGGCGACGGCGTCGATGTTCGTCGCCCCGGGCGCCGGCGCCTTGCACCTGGTTCAGAACAGCGGCACTTCGGCCTCGGTCATCGACCGGGGAGACCCGAGTGTCGCCGTTACGACGGACTGGGACGGCGGAGCGAGGCTCACCGGGGCCGGCCCCGACATCGGCGCAGACGAGCTGCAGGTCGCCCCGCCGCCGCCGCCGCCGCCGCCGCCGCCGGTCGGGGGCGACGGAGACGGGCTGTCGGCGACGTACTACAACAACATGAACTTCACCGGGTCCACCGTCGCCCGGGTCGACCCGACGGTCAACTTCGACTGGGGCAACGGCTCGCCTTCCTCGGCGATCGGCGCGGACACGTACAGCGCCCGCTGGTCCGGGCAGGTGGAGGCGCCCGCGAGCGGGACGTTCACCTTCTACACCGTCGGCGACGACGGGGTGCGGCTGTGGGTCGACGGCCGGCTGCTGGTGGACAACTGGAGCGACCACGCGCCGGTGGAGGACAGCGGGAGGATCGCCCTGGAGGCGGGGCGGCGGTACGACGTGCGGATGGAGTACTACGAGAACGGCGGCGGTGCGGTGGCGCGGCTGCTGTGGAGCGGCCCGTCGACGCCCAAGGCGGTGGTGCCGCGTTCGCGGCTCTACTCGGGCGGCGGCGGCGGCGACGCGACGGCGCCGACGGTGACGTCGCGGTCGCCGGAGCCGGGAGCGATCAACGTGCCGGCCGGGTCGAGCGTGACGGCGACGTTCGACGAGGCGGTGTCGGCCGGGACGATCGCCTTCGAGCTGCGCGACGGGTCGGGGGCGACGGTGCCGGGGTCGGTGTCGTACGACGCGGCGACGCGGACGGCGACGCTGGACCCGGCGGCGGACCTGGCCCTGGCGGCGACGTACACGGCGCGGTTGAGCGGGGCGGCCGACGGCTCGGGCAACGTGATGGCCCCGGTCGAGTGGTCTTTTTCCACCGCCTCGGCCCCCGTCGGGGGCGACGGAGACGGGCTGTCGGCGACGTACTACAACAACATGAACTTCACCGGGTCCACCGTCGCCCGGGTCGACCCGACGGTCAACTTCGACTGGGGCAACGGCTCGCCTTCCTCGGCGATCGGCGCGGACACGTACAGCGCCCGCTGGTCCGGGCAGGTGGAGGCGCCCGCGAGCGGGACGTTCACCTTCTACACCGTCGGCGACGACGGGGTGCGGCTGTGGGTCGACGGCCGGCTGCTGGTGGACAACTGGAGCGACCACGCGCCGGTGGAGGACAGCGGGAGGATCGCCCTGGAGGCGGGGCGGCGGTACGACGTGCGGATGGAGTACTACGAGAACGGCGGCGGTGCGGTGGCGCGGCTGCTGTGGAGCGGCCCGTCGACGCCCAAGGCGGTGGTGCCGCGTTCGCGGCTCTACTCGGGCGGCGGCGGCGGCGACGCGACGGCGCCGACGGTGCGGCTGACGAGCCCCGCCAACGGCCGGAACGACGTGCCGGTCGGTGCCGGCGTGGTGGCGGTCTTCAGCGAGCCCGTCGATCCCGGCTCAATCGCCTTCACGCTCAGGGGGGGCGGCGCCGAAGTCCCGGCGGCCCTCAGCTACGACGCGTCGACGTACGCGGCGACGCTGCAGCCCAACTCCCCCCTGTCGTACTCGACCTCCTACACGGCGGCGGTCACCGATGCGACGGACCTTGCCGGCAACCCGCTGGCCGCGTCGGCGACCCTGCAGTTCACGACCGTCGCCTCGTCCGCCGTCGACACGACGCCGCCGACGGTGACCGGCAGGAGCCCCACTGCCGGGGCGTCGGGCGTGGCCCTGGGCTCCAATGTCACGGCGACCTTCAGCGAGTCCGTGCAGCCGGGGACGATCCGATTCACGCTCCGGGAGGCCGGGGGCATGGAGGTGCCGGCGACCCTCAGCCATGCCGACGCGTCACGGACCGCGACGCTCGACCCGGCGTCCAACCTGATGCCCTCGGGTACATACACGGCGACGGTCGGCGGTGCCCGTGATCAGGCAGGCAACGCGATGTCCGACGTCTCGTGGACGTTCACGACCGCTGCTTCGGCACCGCCCCCCGGCGAATTCATCGAGACCCACCACGGTCGCATCCCCAACTTCGGGGCCAACCCCACGATCACCACGGTCGCCAGCGGCGACTGGTCCGATCCCGCGACCTGGGCCGGGGACCGCCTGCCGCGGGCCGGGGACATCGTCTCCATCCTCGCCGGCCACGACGTCACCTACGACGTCGTCAGCAACATCCAGGTCGACACGGTCGCCATCCAGACCGGTGGGCTGCTCGACTTCGAACCCGCTATCGACACTCGCCTGACCACCCGCAACCTGCTGGTGATGGCGGGCGGTGAGCTCCGGATCGGGACCGAGGCGGATCCCGTCGCGGCCGATAGGACGGCCGAGATCGTCTTCGCCGACCTCCCCATCGACACCTCCATCGACCCTGAACGGTACGGGAACGGGCTCATCGGCCTGGGCAGGGTGACGATTCATGGTGCGCCGATCCCATCGACGTTCATCCGCCTCGCGGCCGAACCCCAAGCCGGTGACAGGACGATCCGGCTGGCGGAGCCCGCCACCGGGTGGAGGACCGGCGATCGGATCTACCTCCCGGACACTCGCCAGCTGGACTGGAACGAGCAGGATGGGAATTATGTCCCCCAGTGGGAGTACCTGACGCTCCAGGGCATCTCCTCGGATGGCATGACCCTGACCCTCTCGAGTGCCCTGAGATTCGACCATTTGGGGGCCAGGGATGGGGATGGCGTCTTGAGATTTCTGCCCCATGCGGCAGACATGAGTCGCCACGTGTCGATCCGATCGGCAAACCCATCGGGGACGCGGGGACACACGATGTTCACCAGTCGCGCCGATGTCGACATTCGATATGCCGCCTTCGAGGGGCTGGGGCGGACGAGAAACGTGGCGGATGACAACACCACGTTCGACGCGAACGGGCGAGCCACCCACATCGGGACGAATCAGGCGGGGCGCTATCCCGTCCACTTCCATCACCTGGTCGGGCCGGAAACACCCCCCGACGACGGATACCAATTCACCCTCGTCGGCAATGCGGTGACCGACCCGCGAGACTCGATGACCTTCCGCTGGGGGATCACACTCCACGATTCGCACTACGGCCTGGTGAGTGACAACGTCGTCAACAACTGGGCGGGGGCCGGGATCGTGACCGAGGACGGGTCTGAGAGCTTCAATACGATCGAGGGGAACTTCGTCTCGAGGATCAGTGGGACCGGAGAACGGATCGATGAGGACGGGGCTGCGGGCACCGGCTTCTGGCTCCGTGGGCCGAACAATTACGTCCGCGACAATGTCGCGGTCAACATCCGCGGCGGGACTTACAGCTACGGCTTCAACGTCTTCGCGCATTACCTCGGCTCGGTGCGCATCCCCGCGGCCCAGGGCGCGGACAAGATGATGGATGGCCAGTCGACGACCGTCGACATGAATGCGACCCCGCTTCTGGAATTCGCCCGGAACGAGACTTACGGGGCGACGCGGAACGGGCTCGCGTTGTGGTGGCTCGGGGCCTACTATCGGGAAGCGCGGGGCGACGCCGGAGTCGTCGAGGATTTCCGGGTCTGGCACCAGCACGGTTGGGGCAGTTTCGTCTACGAGACGAATAACCTCACGCTCGATGGATTCGTCGACCAGGGCGACATGACGGGGCGCATCACCGGCTACTGGGCCAAAGGGTTGTATTTTGCCGACTACATGCAGCGAGGCCTCGTCATCCGCGATGCGGACATCCAGGGCATGGAAGTCGGGATCGACATGCCCTATGTTGCGGACGGGACGACCCTCGTCGAGGGTGGCTACTTGAGGAATCGATCCAACATCACCGTTGTCCCCATGCACTCGGTCAACGGGAGCGATGATCTGCCGCCCAGGAGGCATGTCATCAGGGACGTGCTGTTCGCGGCTCCGGCCGGGGCGTCGCTACTCGCGGTCGGGATGTACTACGAGTCGAACGTGGGAGGAACCCCGACGAATCGCTCACAGATCGACGAGGTCTTCGTCTACAACCACAATCGAGTCGCCGGGGACAATTTCCAGGTCTACTATCCGGAAACCGCTCCCCCGAACGCCCTCACACGCCCGGGGATCAGGGGGAGGATCCGCCCGATCTGAGGCCGTTATCCTTGTCGCGTCGCGACCCGGACCGCGATAGCACGAGCAGGCCGGGTGGATTCAACATCCGCTCGGCACGCTCCCGCTGGGCGGGGAACCGTGTTAAGATTTCGGCGACGAGCGCCCGGCCACCGGGCGCTGATCCCCGGAAGTGATCGACCACTGTCCAGCCGTCTCGACTGGCCCTCTCGAGTAAGTCGGGACGTCGTTCAGGTGATATAACGAGGTATTGGGCCGAGTCGGCTGGTCGTACGTCCGATCCTCCAAGCGAGGGAACGAGCCGGACAACCGACGCCCTGCCCAGATCGTCCGCGCAGGCGAACGAGGGCGTGTTCGAGAAACCAGCTGCCCAGCGGGCCCCGACGTATTCGAAAGGCTCGAGAACTGCCTCCCGAGCATATGAAGATGACACGAAGGCGCGGTGAGGTTTGATGATCGCGTTGCCTTGGTCGAGCGTGGCCGCGAACACGCCCGTGACGACGAGGAACGCCAGCGATGGCCGGCGGATGACCGCTGGGAGTTTCATGAGGACGATTGCGAGGATCGCGGCCGACGGTACGCCCAGGGCCGCAGCGTAGCGGGCGTCTCTCTGCAAGGTGACCCAGGTCGACGGGACGGTCGTCCCGTAGTAGGTCCAGAGATATCCGACGATAAGCCACACGGCGAAGGGACGAGATGTCGACCATCGCCAGGCGGCAACCGGCGCGGCCAGGAGCGAGATCAGGTAGAAGAGGCCGAACTCATGGCTCGAGACGAGCAAGAGGATCGGATCGGTCCAGAATCCCCCGCCGCTCGTCGAACCACGGATGAGGTCGAGATTCGTGGCGTCTTGCTGCTGAGACAGGATCGCTCCCCAACGGTAGAAGGGCGATCCGGCAGTCGCTGCGTACAGGGCAGCCTCAAGCAGGACGACCGAGAGCGGCCCCAGAGCGAACCACGGGAGGCGGGCCCAGCGGGGCCTTCCTTCGAGGAGCCCGAGCGCGAGGTAGACCGGGCCGTCCATAACGACCGTCTCGCGACAGAGGTAACCGACTGCGAGGAACGTCCCGCTGACGACGAAATCACGGGTCCGGCCCGAACGCAGGGCGATGATCCAGAACCAGATGCTGACTGTCGAACATAGCCCGACGAGTACATCGGGGAAGAGATGTGTACTATAAACGATATCAAGCGGATAGACCGCGAGCAGCGAGGCAGCCAACCAGGCAACCTGCTCGCCAAAATCTGCATCGACAATTTTGAAGCAGATCACGATATTCGCCAAGCTGGCGATGAGCGGCAGAAGTACAAATGATACGGTATGTACTCCTAAAGTTTTAACGATCGCCACCGTTGGTAATATCACTCCGAGACGCGTATTCCAGTGCAGCGGTTCCGGTGGCCAACGCCCGTCTTCTGCGATCGCCAGGGATTGCGTGATGTAGAACACATCATCGCCGAGTCCAAGGCCGGTGAACAGGAATAGCCTCAGGACCAAGGCGACGGCGAGGAGGGCGACGAGGCGGAGTGCCAACCTGCGCGAAACTTTTTCCATTCAAGTTTCCTTGATTACGATTTGGCCTGCCCCCCTGAAACGAGTCCGCCTGCAACGCGACAATCGCAGGCGGACTCGTTTCAGGGGGGCAGGCCAGTTCCGCTCGACCTGCGCGGTACCCTATGTCGCACCACGAACATAAACGTCGGAAGCCGTGTCGGGGGCGTCGAGACGATGGCCGGGCCGCTGCTCTAGGACCTGTTGGATCTGTAATTCCAGCTCGAGTAGGTCGTTGGGATGCGGCATCCGGTAGACGTGCCAACTCGCGTCGGCGTGATCGATCGTGTTGACCCCGCCGTATGCAGAGCAAGTCCATTTATAATGTGATCTGCATATATCAATCGACTGGGGCGAAATGTTGCCGGGTAGTCCCTTGGGGTAGGAGAAGTATTCGATGGGATGGCCGAGCTTCCCTTCGATGTCCGACCTCGAGCCGATGATCTCGGGTTGCAGTCGCTCGGTGTCGGTCGTGCCACAATCCAAGTGGGTTCTTGTATGGCTGCCGAAGCTGAAGCCCCAATGCTCGAGCTCTCGGGCCTCGTCCCAGCTCATTGGTTCGAAGCCGAGCGCGTCGGCGGCCAAGTCGTGGTCGAATGGTTCGCCTTGGTCGAGGTGCCGCGAGCAGACGAACAGCATCGCCGGCGCCGGCGATGCCAGCGATGCGGCCCGGAGCCGCAGCACGTTGTCCCTATAGCCGTCGTCGAACGTGAGCACGACGGTTGGCGCATCGACCCGCCCCGATTCCAGCATCGCCAACGCCTCTTGCAGTCCGACAACGCGATAATACCGTCGGAGGAATGCGACATGACGCGCGTAGAGTGAGGTCGGTATGCCCATGAAGTGCGGGCGATCGGCCAGCAGGTGATGGTAGAGGACGACGACCGGGAATCGCCCCGTCGACCGCCGATACCAGTTGCGGGCGAGGACGAGGGGGAGGTAGACGAGGGACTTGAGGACGAGCTTGGCGATCGGGCGCCCACGCGGCGGGCGATACGTCCCCCGCTCGACCGCGATCCGTCGGAGGTGGCGTCGGAGTTCGGCGGGGTCGGGCGTGCGGAACATCCGCGATGCCCCGGACTGCTCAGCCTCGCTCACGCGGCCGCGAGCGAAGTCGGCCACGACATCGGCGAGCAACTCGATCCCCACGACGTGGGCCTTCAGGGCCAAGCTTGTCAGGTCGTCGTACGGCTCGATGGGGATCGTCGCGCTCTTAAGCACCGCCCCGGCGTCCAGCCGTCTGACGACGCGATGGACCGTTACGCCGATGTCGGGCTGGTCATCGAGCAGTTCCCAGAGCCCGATCGGCCCGCCTCCACGGTAGTCGGGCACCTTGCGCTGGTGAAGGTTGATGGATCCGAACTGGGGAATCTCGTAGAGGCAGGGCTTGAGGATCGGCGTACCGTACACTATCGCGAGGTCGGGCCCTAACGACCGGACGAACTCAAGCGTCGAGTCGGCGTGGATGTCTTCGACGACCCGGATCGGGCGGCCCCGACCCCGGCACTCCGCGACCAAATCGGCCAGCCCATAAGAGCCCTCGCCCGCCTGCGGGAAATGAGCGTGGAGGCACCTCAGGAGGAACCGGCCGAGCGAGGTGATCGCGGCCGACACGGAGTCGCCAACACGCCGGGCGAAGTGGGCGAAGTAGGCGGGCCGTCCGAGGTTCCGGATGACCTCCCTCACCCGCTCTCCCTTGGACTTGTCGGGGAGCCGGTGGTAGAGAACGCCGCAGACCGCGGCCTCATGCGGCTGCCGTCCGATCCGTTCGATAAGCCGTGCGACGATGAGCGGCTCAGTCCCCGTCAGGATGAGCACCCGGAGTCGTCGCCCGTCTGGGGCCGGCTCTCTCGTATTCAAGTCACTCGTTCCTCCGCTGGATCGGTGGAGCCGTCAATCGTACGGGGGACGGTCCCAACCTCGAGGGGCGTTGTTGCATGAAGGGGCTCGCCTGGCCGATGGACTCCCGTATACTTCGGCATGAGCCAGACCCGCACCCCTTGCCGAACTCGTCGTCCTCGCCAATCGTCCGCTCGCCAGGCCACCGAGAAGGCCGTCTACCGCATCCGCAACTGGCGGGAATACAACCAAGCCCTCGTCAACCGGGGCTCGCTGACCGTCTGGGTCGATCAAGAGGCCCTCGACGCCTGGCTCTACCGGGGTCCGAATCGGTGGGGAGCCCAGTACATCTGCAGCGATGCGGCCATCCGGTGCCTGCTGACGCTCCGGGCCGTCTCCCACCTTCCCCTGCGGGCCACCCAGGGCATGGCCGCCTCGATCTTCGAGCTGATGGGCCTGGACCTGGAGGTGCCCCACTACAGTACCCTCTCCCGTCGGGCCGTCGAACTGGCGGTGGGCCTGGCCCGCAAGAGCGAGGGGCCGCTGCATCTCGTCCTCGACAGCACGGGGCTGAAGGTCTACGACGAGGGGGAGTGGAAGGTCCGCAAGCACGGCTATTCGAAGTGGCGGACGTGGCGGAAGCTGCACCTGGCCATCGAGGCCGAGACCCATGGGATCCAGGCGGCGATGGTGACCGAGGCCGGGGTCGATGACGCCGAGATGGTCGAGCCGCTGCTCAAGCCGATCGACCGGGAGATCGCCGCTGCGGCGGGCGACGGGGCCTACGACAAGCGGAAGGTCTACCGGGTGCAGGAGCACCGCACGGGGACGATCCTGATCCCGCCGAGGAGCAATGCCAGGATCTGGAAGCACGCCGATGCGTCCGGTCCGCCATTGGCCCGTGACGAGAACCTGCGTGCGATCCGACGTTCCGGTCGCAAGGCGTGGAAGCGGGAGTCCGGTTACCACATGAGGTCGCTGGCCGAGACGGGGGTCTGTCGGATGAAGGTGATCTTCGGCGATCATCTGGCCAGCCGGAGGCCGGAGTGTCAGGTGACCGAGGGTGCGATCCGGGGCCGGGCGTTGAACGTCATGACTCACCTCGGGATGCCGCAGAGCGTGCGGGTGGCGTAGGCCGATCCAAGCCGGGAGACTCCCCGCAACTACACTCTCCGTGCAACAACGCCACCTCGAGGCCTATTGACTCCATCCTGGCCAAAGAAACACCTGGGCGGTTTGCGGCGTAGTACCGGTATGAGGCCCATCGGGACCGCAGGCGAACTGGAACGCCGCCGGCGCCGAGCCGTCGAACTGATGCAGCAGGGCGAGTCCCCCACCGTCATCGCTCGCATCCTCGGCGTCTGCCGTACCTCGTTGTATCGCCGGCTCGGCATGGCCAAGGACTCCCCCGAGGCCCTGGCCGCCAGGCCGCATCCCGGCCCGACGCCCCGGCCCTCCGACGAGCGACTCCGGGAGCTCGAGGACTTGCTGCCGCGGGGGGCCAGGGCCCACGGCTGGCCCAACGACCCGTGGAGTGCCCAGCGGGTCGCCGAGGTCATCCGCCGCCGCTTCGGCGTCACCTACCACGTCGAGCACGCCCGCAAGCTCATCCGACGGCGGCTGAACCGGGCCGGCCAGAGGCCGCAGAGGCGGGCCAAGCAGCGCAACGAGGAGGGGATCGCCCGCTGAAGGGCCGAGGTGCTGCGCCGGATCGTCGAGCGGGCCGAGCAGCGGAAGGCCCGACTCGCCTTCCTCGACGGGTCGGGGTCCCCGCTCGAGCCGGTGGCCCGCCGCACCTACGCCCCCGGGGGAAAGGCCCCGATCCAGGGGGCGTGGCATCGCAAGGGCCGGATCTCGGCGATCGGCGCCGTGGCCGTCAGCCCGGCGCTCCGGCGGCCCAACCTCGTCTTCCGGTTGCTGCCGGACGACGCCAACGCCCACGGGGAGGACACGGTCTCCTTCCTGGCCCGGCCCCGGGGCCGGCCCCGGGGGCCGATGACGATCCTCCGGGACCGGGGCGGGATCCATAAGCGGTCGAGGGTGGTGGAGGCGTACCAGGCCAAGCATCCGGGGATCGAGGCCGAGGACTTCCCCGGCTACGCCCCGGATGCGAATCCGGACGAAGGGGTGTGGGGCGACACCGAGTACCCGCGATTGCCGAGCTATGCGCCCGAGGACACCCGAGAGCTCCGGCTCCGGCTGTGGGACGAGTCCTCGGCCTTGCGGCAGCGACCGAACCTGCTTCTCGGCCTTGCGGCAGCGACCGGACCTGCCGGCCTCGTTCATCCGCCACGCCGGGATCCCACTCCGGTTGGAGTCCTTGTCTCTTTGGAATAGCCGGCCGACCTGGTAGGCTGCCGGGATGAGCCACACCGAGCGCCTCCGACGATCCCCCGACGCCTTCCGCCAGCTGACGGGCATCACCCCGGCCGCCTTCGACCGACTGATGGCGGACCTGACGCCCCGGTACGAGCGAGCCGACGCCAGGCGCAAGGACCGACCCGGTCGCCGACGCCGGCCCGGCGCCGGGCGGAAGCACGCACTGGGCCTGGCCGACCGCCTCCTGATGCTGCTGATCTACCACCGCACCTACGCCGCCCACGCCTTCCTCGGCTCCCTCTTCGGCCTCGACGACTCGGCCGTGGGCCGCAACATCAACCCCCTGCAACCGCAACTGGCCGGCATCGTTCGCATCCCCGAGCGGCGCATCAAGCTCGACCCGGAGGAGATCAGGGAGCTGTTCCTCGACGCCACCGAGCGGCCCACCCGCCGGCCCACGGGGAGGCGGCGGGCGTTCTACTCGGGCAAGGAGGAGCGGCACACGATCAAGAACCAGGTGGTCACGGCCCGCCGCACCAAGCCGCCCGGGCCCGGGGCCGAGCCGCAACGGTTGCGGATCGCCGCCGTGTCCGAGTCGTTCCCCGGCAGCGTCCACGACGAGAAGGTCTCCGACCGGACCCGGGCGGTGGCCCCGCCGGATGCGAGGCGGACGGGCGACACGGCGTACCTGGGGACCTCGCCGGAGACGCCGATCCGCAGGCCCCGGGGCGGCGAGTTGACGGCGGGCCAGAGGCGGAGGAACCGGGTGGTGTCCCGGCGGCGGATCGTGGCGGAGCACGGGATCGGCGAGATGGAGATATGGCGGATCGCCTCGGAGCGGTATCGCAACCCGGACCGGCGCCACACCCTGATCCTGAAGAACGTGGCCGGTCTGCACAATCTGATGTATGCCTGACCCGGGGCCGGGAGGGGCGAAGTACGGCGTCGGATCGGCAAACCCTTATTGTGCAGCGACTCTAGAGTCTTCGGTCGAGATCGATCCTGTTGTGGCGATCCTACGTCCACTCGTAGAATACGCAATTGGCCACCGGAAGGAGAGCCTTCATCAGACGGTTCCTGTTCGAAGAGATGCCGCGAGTCGGAGACGTCATCACGTCCGGTTCAGCCGGCCTGTACGCGTCGGCGATGTCGCTGATGACGGGCCGGCCGAGGAGGTTCTCCCACATCAGCCCGCCACTCCTTTTCTTGTGTGTGATTTTTCATGAATTTAAATGATAATATTATGGGAGTTACGCGGTCATGACAATCCGTGCAGCGGATTCGCGATGTACGCCTAGATCGCGCCACGGACGATTCGGGCCCTGGCCTCGTACCAACTGATCCCAGTGGCGTAGAAATGGCGGCGCTCCGGCCGCAGGAACGCCCGGATCGCCATCCCGATGTGGTTGCGTTGCGCCCGACCGGCCCGCGCCTGGCATCGCCCCACGCCGCAGCACTGCTTCAGCCCCCGATGGTAGTTCTCGATCGCCCAGGTCCGCTCGGCCAGGCTCAGTCGGGTCATCTCGTCCATCGCCAGGTCGTCGGTCGCCCAGTGCTCAGTGTCCCCGCCTCGGGAGACGATCCTGAAGACCCGGATCAGCCCGTAACCTTCCCGATGGACGATCGTCCCGCCCGTCTCGATCGCCGTCGCGCCGACGGCCTTGTTGCCCTGCCGGTCGAGGTTGACCCGGCGGTTGACCTTCAGCCGCGTCAGCCACCGCCAGCCCAGGCCGCGGATCAGCTTGAGGTTCTCCAGGCCGCTGTACCAGCTGTCGAAGGCGACGCAGTCCGGGGCGAAGCCCCGCTCTTTGGCCGCGCCGAGCATGGCGCCGAAGTGGTCGTTTTTCGTCAGGCCGTCGGTGCCCTTGTCATAGAAGCGGTAGTCGCAGGGGATGTGGCGGTCGCCGTCGGTCCAGAGCGAGGTCCTCAGATTGATGCCGAGGACCACGGCGTGATGCTTGCCGGACCGGTGCCGGGTGACAAGGTCGATCGACCTGGCGTAGGGCTTGTCCAGGGTCGAGTCGTCGAGGACCAGCAGGCCGCCGGTGCGTGGGACCAGGGGTCGGGCCTCCCGCCACAGGGGCTCGGGGTCGGGCTCCAGGAGGAGCAGCCGCCGCGTGAAGGAGTTATGGGCCGGTGGGAAGATCGCCTCCGGTTGCACCTTGGCGGCCTCCGTGCAGGAGAAGAGCTCGGGGCTGGCGATGAGGAAGTCGATGTAATCGGTGTCGTAGCACTTGATGACGTTCATCATGACAGTCATGGTATCATAAGTCCAGGCTCAACCTTCCATGGACACAAAGCCACTTCCACGTAACTCCTATATTTTAATTGATATTTCGTTGAGCGACGTGGAAAGGTGCGGGTCATCCGGTGGGTGCAAGTCCCACCCGGCCAACTCGATCGCTCCAGCCGGAAGCTATCGGAGCGGCGGCAGAGCTAACGAAGCCGTCGGAGCCTCCGAGACAACGGGTCGCCCCGGCGACTCGGCGAGCAGGCAGGCCGTAACGCGCGTGAACGCCGAGCAGGCCCCGAGAGAAATGACGAGGGGGCCGACCCGCCGACATAACGGGGAAGGCCGCCGCCGCTGGCGAGAAATGAGGCGGTGCAAGGGCCGCCTCACGAGCGATCCGACCCAGCGGTCCCTCCGGGGTAGTGGCGACGGCATGCCGGCACAGGGAGACCCGGCACGACACGTGAAGCCCCGCGCGGTGGCGGACGTGACCGCCGACCCGAAGCCCGTGAGGGCCGGGCCGGTCCGCCCGGGGTGAGGGACAGGCCCGTAGTACCGTCGAGGGCGGGTAATTCCTGCGGAGGGAAGGGGCCCGAGTCCGAGACCAGCGTCCGAAGGGGCATGAGAGCCGGGAGATTGGCCGTGAGCCTACCACCTCCACCGAAGGTTCAGGAGTCCCAGGAGGCGTTGCACGCCAAGGCGAAGGGATCGCCCGGCTATCGGTCCTACGCGCTGTACGACAAGATGTACCGCAGGGACGCCCTGGGATGGGCCGACGCCCGCTGCCGTGCCGACGGCGGCGTGCCGGGGGTCGATCGCCAGACATTCGCGGACATCGAGGCGTACGGCCTGGACCGGCGGCTGGGCGAACCGGCGGCGGGATTGAGAGCGAAGTCGTACCGCCCCCAGCCGGCCCGGCGCGTGTTCATCCCGAAAGGCGATGGCAAGCGACGACCGCTGGGCATCGGTACGATCCGGGATCGCGTGGCGCAGATGGCCGTGGTCCCGGTCTTGGAGCCGATCTCCGAGGCCGACCTGGGGCCGGAGCAACACGCCTACCGGGCAGGGGCTTTGGAGGTGGACTGATGCGTCGGCTAAACTGCTGCCACACCGGGATCGAGCTTGGCGTAGGCGGCCTCGAGCGAGACGCAGAGCGTCTCGGCCCTGGCCCGGTAGGCGGCGTTGACGGCGGGCCGGCCCCTGGCGACGACCGCCGCCATCAGGCCCACCACCGAGGGGAACAGCAACGCCCGGGTGGAGTGCCGCTGGGAGGCCCGCTCGAGGAGGGCGTTGATGGCCTGGGGGTCCAGGGCGTGCCCCAGGGCGGCCCGGGCCATGACGGCCACGGGGCTCTGCTCGGCGAACCGTTGCACCACCTCGTCCAGGGCCGGGGCCATCGTGCTGCCTCCGTGGAAATGGGCTATCTCCCGGTGTGGCAGCAGTTTAGCCGACGCATCAGTCCACCTCCAAAGCCCTGCCCGACCGGGGCTACGACGGCGAGGGGACCCGGGAGTATCTGCGGAGGCTGGGCATCGAGCCGCACATCGCCAGGAAGCGGACGCCGCACGGTAGCGGGCTGGGCGAGGTGCGGTGGGTGGTGGAGCGGACGATCGGCTGGGGTTGATCCGGGACGCCTGGACGACCCTGGCCGCGTGTGCCATCTGCTTTCGCAACCTCCACCACGATGTGATGTAATCCACCCGGTTTTGTCAGGGTTTTTACTCCGTCTCCCTCGACCCCAGGACAAATTCGCCGATGCCGTCGCCCCCGGGTGAGAGAGCCGAGGCCACGTCGACGGCCCTTGCGAATTCGTGCCGGCCGAGCAAGGCGTCCAACTTGTCACGTGCCGAAGCGATCCCGACGTAGGTGCGGACTTGGCTCGGGCGAGTGAGGGGAAGGCGTGGCTGAGCGGGGTCGAACTCCCAGGGGTGGAAGTAGAGGGTGGCGATCGGGATCGGGTGGCGCCGGGCGATCTGTCGGATCGTCTGCTCGAGGACGATGGACGGGAGCAGTCGAAAGTATCCGCCGCCTCCCGTCGGGAGGTTCATCCCGAGGACGCGGTAGGACGCTGGCGGCAATTCGAGCAGGGCGAGCCTCGGCCCTCGGGCGATGAACGGCCACCGGGGAGCGTCCGGGATGCCGTATCGATCATGGCGGACTGGATAGATCGAGGAATCATATTCAAACCCTACTTCGGCGATCACGTCGATGGCCCAGGCCGTCCTCCGCACGATACTGAACGTCGGCGCGCGGTAGCCGGAGACGACCTCGCCCGTGATCTGTTCGAGCGCATCCTTGGCCCGACTGGCGTCCCGGCGCAACGCCTCGGGCGACATGCGAAGGATCGAGGTATGATCCCAGCCGTGGCAGGCGATCTCGTGGCCTTCCCCATGTATTTCGCGGACCAGATCCGGGTCGCGGCACGCCAGGTCGCCGACGATGAAGAACGTCGCCCGGATTCCCCGCTCGCCCAGCATGCCGAGAAGTAGGCGCGTCGCCGGGCCGACGCGACCGGCGTAGTGCCGCCGGAGGTCCGCGTCGATCTCCAGCCCGGCCGCCGCCTCGATCCGATGGTGTTCCTCGACGTCGAAGCTCAGGACGATCCGAAGCCGATCCTCGGGGCGGGCGCGCATGCCGGCGTCGGCGACCGCCGGGTGTGCGAGGTGCTCGCGGCTCATGGGTGTGCTCCGGGGGCCCGGCCTCCGGGCGGGTCGGGCTGTCGACCGGGCGTAGGCCGCTTGGCGCCGGGCTCGAAGGCCCCGACACCCGCGGCGAGCCCCGAGATTCCGGGCCGATCGCCCGGGGAGGGCGTGGCGTAACCCACAAGTCGGAGGTCTCCCCGGTCCGGGTCGACGAACCATTCCGGTCGGGCGTCGAGGATGTTGGCCGACTGCTCAAGCCTGGCGCCGTCCCGGGCCGCCACGGAGTTGTTCGTCAGGTTGTTGCGCACCGTCGCGGCCGTCTCGGGAAACCGGACGCTGATCGACCATCGCAGCTTCCCCTCGACCAGGACGGTGTTGTGGTCGATCAGGACGTCGGGGCAGGCGCCGACCTCGATCGCTTCGTCGGCCCAGGGGGATCGATTGCAGATGGCGTTCCTCCGAATGACCCCACCGAGGTGATCCGCCCCGGGATCGCCGGCTCGCGGCTCCAGCCCGAATGCGATCCCCCGGTAGCAGTCGAGGACGAGGTTCCGCTCGACGATCGTATCTCGGGAGCCGTGCCAGAAGAGGACCGCCGGCCCGGCCCTATGGCCCTCGGCTTCGGGTCCGCGGATGCGCCGGAACACGCAGTCGCGCACGACCCAGCCGCGGCCCCCCAGGACGTCCACCCCGTTGGTATAGGAACTGGGGGCATGGTCGACGTACTCCAGGGTCGAGCAGGAGAGGAGGCCTCTGTGGGGGCCTCGGCCGTCCTCGCCCATGCTCCCCTTGACGAGTTGTTGGCCAGTCTCGACGACGCGGAGGTTGTGGAGCTCCACGTCGTCGGCCCCCAGCTCGCCTCGGACCTGGACCCCATGGTGCGCGACCAGGCCGACGCTCAGGTCGGCGATCGTCACCCGAGGCGCGCCGACGGAGAGGATCGTGCCGACCTGATGCTCATCGACCCCGGGGCCGCGCAGAACCACCTTGTTCCGGTCCCCGGACCGCCCGCGTATGACGATGTCGGGCACGGCGACCTCGAACCAGCGATTGATCTGATAGACCCCGTCCCGGAGGAAGATCGTCGTGTTGGGGCGTGCCCGGCCGACGGCGGCGATCAGCTCCTCGGCGGTGCCGACCTCGACGGATGTCTCCGTCGTCCGGGGCTGCCAGCCGCATTCGGGGCACCGATCGGCCGCCGAGCAGGCGACGATTATTGCGAGGATCACGGTCATGGTGGGCTCCCTGTGATTGGAGGAGGAGTTCCTCGCGGCGGTCGAAACCGGCGCGGTCGTTGCGGATCCCGGGAGGGGGAGGCCCGCTCCTCGGTCGCCGAAGGCCCGAGCCCAGGACCGGGCCGGCCCCGACTCGCGAGCTGTCTGCCCGGGGTGCGGGGGGATGGTCACGGATCGAGAGGCGATCGCCGGACGGCCTCCGGAGGATCAGGGGATCCCGCGTACGATCGCGGGGCCGACCCAGCGGGTCAGGGCCACGGGGAGCCGCTGCCAGGCCCGGATGGCATGCCGGTACCGGGGGTTGTCGGGGCGTAACTCGGAGGCGGCGCCGACCCGGACGTAGGACCGCCACCCCGCCGGGGCGGGGACGGCGCCCCACTGTTTCTTGAAGCGGTAGACCGGGGTGTCGGGCGTGGAGCGGCCGAAATCGAAGGTCTCCTGCCCCGCCGCGACGGCTCGCTCGAGAAGGTTGTGATACATTATCATATTCGCACACTGGTGATTGAACTCGCGTAGCGCGCCGGCGCTGGGCACCTCGGTGACCCCACGGCCGTGCAGCAGCATCGCCGCGGCGACGGGGCGTCGGCCGGCGCGGACGACGCAGAACTCGGCGAGGCCGGGGAAGCGCCGGGCCGCCTCGCGAAAGAGACGGCGGCCGAAGACGGGGGTCCCGAGGTCGCGCATGTTGCGGCAGAAGACCTCGTAGAAGGCATCGAGCTGATCCTCGCCGCCCCAGGTTACCTCCAGCCCGGACTTCTGTCCTTTGCGGATCTGATTGCGCACTTTGGAGCTCAGGGACGTCCAGAGCGTCTCGGGGTCGCCGGGCAGGGCCAGCCGCATGTAGGCCTTCTCGGCTGGCCGATGGGCGAGGGCGGGGTGGTCGAGGACATGCTCTTGGCGGAGCTCGAGGAACCGGACCTCGAGCCGGTCGGCCAGCGCCACAGCCTCGTCGACGAGCAGCCTGGCGACCGTCTCATCCTCGGCGAGGGCACCGCCGTAGTTCAGGTAGGGCAGGCCGACGAGGAACCGCCCGAAGAGCCGGGTGCGGAGGAAGCACAGGGGGAGCAAGCCCCGCGTCCGATCCCCCTCAGCGACCTCGATCCAGAAGGGGGTGTGCCCCAGCCCTCGGGCCAGCACGGACGGCCAGGCCGGGTGGTAGCTCAGGGGCCCGGGGCCGCGTTCGGCGACGAAGGCCTCCCAGCGAGCCATCAGCACATCCGGGCATTCGCCGGCGTGCATGAGGACCCGGGTCTTGCCCGGACGTCCGGGGGAGATGATCATGACGAGGTCACCTCGAGGGACGTCGTTGACGGCTCGGCGAGGCCGAGTAGTTCGTCGTAGAGCTTGCCGATCGTCCGCATCCGGGTGCGGAAGCAAGAGCGTCGATCGATCGTCTCGCGGCCGGCCCGCCCGAGGCGGCTCCGCCGGCCCGGGTCGCGCAGGAGGCTGCCGAGCGACTGCGTCAGTTCGTCGACGGAGCCGGGTTCCACGAGCACCCCGTCTTCCCCGTCTACGATCAGCCTCGGGACCCCGGCGACCCGGGTGGCAACGACCGCGACCTCCATCGCCATGGCCTCGAGGACCACATTCGGCAGGCCCTCGCGCAGGCTGCTCAGGGCGAAGATGTCCATCGCGTGGAACAGGTCGATCGGTTCGGGGAGGAACCCGAGCAGGCGGACACGGTCCCGGCAACCGAGATCGTCGATCAGGGATCTCAACCGTGACTCGTCATCCCCCTCGCCGGCGATCAGGAGATCGAAATCGTGCCCGTCCCGGATCAGGCGGTCGGCTGCCCGAATCAGGAGGTCGAACCCCTTCTCGGCCGAGAGCCGGCCGACGGCGCCGACCACCGTGCGGCCGGCCGGGACGCCGAAGCGGGCCTTCGCCTCGTCGGGGGCCGAACGGCGGACGAACCGCTCCGTGTCGATGCCGTTCTCGATCAGCAGGCAGCGATCGCGGGGGACGCCCAGGTGCAGGCAGCGTTGGTGGAGGTCCTCCGAGACGCAGATCACCCGCTCGTAGTGCGCCAGGCAGGCCCGATCGATGCCGTAGTAGAGCGGGGTGCGGCTGGTCTGCTTGACCCACCCGTGGACGGTCGTGACCAGCCGCATCGGCCAGAACGGCCTGAGCATCAGGCCCAGGAGGTTGCTCTTGTAGTCGTGGCCGTGCCAGATCTCTACCCCCTCGCGGCGGCAAATCTCCAGCATCCGGCGGACGACGCCCACGTCCCAGGGGCCGCGGTCGGGGACCGGCAGCAGGGGGGCCTCCAGCTCCTCGGCCCGACGCCTGAGATGCTCGAACCCGGGGTCGCCGGGCGGGTGCATGTAGGCGCAAAGCATCCGATACCCCGCCGGCAGCAAGAAGCGCGGCGAGTTGAGGATCGTCTTGTCGGGCCCGCCGCCGGTGCCGCAGACGACCCTGGCGTCGAGGACGGTCGTGAGGTTCGGCATGGAATTCAGGGAAGATTCGTGGTCGGGGTCGCACAACGGATCGCATCGGTGATGGCGTCGCGGGCCGCCTCGCCGATCACGTCCCAATCGTAGGATTCGAGGGCCAGGGCGCGGGCCCGGCCGGCGAGGCGTCGGCCCGTCGCCGGGTCGTCGAGGAGACGCTCGACCGCCCCGGAGAACCGACCGCGTTCGGCGATCACGAGGTGCTCGTCGTGCCGGACGCGAAGGCCTTCGCATCCCACAGGTGTGCTGACGACGGGGAGGCCCGCGGCGAATGCCTCGAGGATCTTCAGGCGGGTCCCGCCCCCGGTCTCGAGCGGCACCGCCAGCACGTCGGCGTCGGCCAGGTACGGGCGGACGTCGGCCACCGTCCCGGTCACCTCGACGCCGGGCCGGCCCCCGAGCGAGCGGACCTCCCGGGAGGGGTCGCGGCCGACGACCCGGAGCCGGGCCCCGGGGAACCGCTCTCGGACGGCGGGGAGCACCTCGGTCGCCAGAAACCGGGCGGCCCGGGCGTTCGGCTCCCAGGACATCGCGCCGATGTAGAGCAGCGTCGGGATCGGGGTCGACCGCCCCTCGGGCAGGTCGGCGTAGGAGGCGGCGTCGACGCCGTTGGGGACGACGCGGACGTCCCCGGCCCCGAGGCCGGCGAAGTGGCGGGCGTCGTCCTCCGAGACGGTGAGCAGGATGTCGGCCCCCTCGGCAGCCGACCGCTCGGCCCGCCGCAGCAGGGCGGCCTCTCGGCGCAGGTACAGGGAGACCGGCCCGGGCGCCCGCTCGGCCGAGGCCCTGCGGGCGATGGTGGAGTAGACGTTGTGGAGGTCGAGAACGATCGGCAGGCCGCCCAGTAGCCTGCGGAAGGCGAATGAGTCGAGATGGTCGAGATAGACGGCCGCCGGCCCTGTCGCGACGAGCTTGCGGAGCTGGCGGCGGACGGCCCGGCGGTCGTGCCTCCGGTAGAAAACGTAGGGCTGGCCCCTTCCCGCGGCGGCAAGGGCCCGGGCGGCCTCCCGCCAGGGCGATCGCGGGCCGACGGCCGCCACCTCGACTTCGATGCCGTGGTCGCGCAAGGCGGCGATCGCCCCGGCGTCGTCGGGGCCGGCCGCGGTCACCAGCCGGACCCGGTAGTGGAGGGCGGCGGCGCGGAGCAGATGGAACGTCCGGAGGTGTCCCCCGGTGTTCAAGGGCCAGGGGAGCTGGCTGGTCACCGCCAGGACCGTCGTCATCGCCTCGCCCCCGGCCGGCCCGGCCGGGCGGCCGGGGGCCCCGATTGGGGCCCGGTCGTAGTCTGGTCGGACGATCATCGGGCGGCCCCCCCGGCCGGTCCGGCGGCGACAGCCGCCGCGATTCGCCCGGCCGACATCCTCGCGTAGAGCTCGGCATAATGCCCCACCATCCGGGTCTCCGAGAAAAGCTCGCGGGCCCTCTGCCGGCCGAGGTCGCCGAGTTCGGCCCGCTGCCGGTCTTCCCCGATCAGCGTCGCGACCCGATCGGCAATCGCCTCGGGGTCGCCGGCCGGCGCGAGGAGGCCCGTCCGGCCGGGCTCGACGACCTCGGCGACGCCGCCGACGTCGGTCGAAACGACGGGCAGGCCCGCGGCCATGGCCTCGATCAGCGTCAGGGGGATCCCCTCGCTGATGCTCGTCAGCAGGGCGAGATCCGCCCCCGAGAGGAGGCGAGAGACGTCCCTTCGGAGGCCGAGGAGCAGGACGTTGCGCCCCAGATCGAGCCGCCGGACCTCTCGCTCGATCGCCGGCCGCTCCGGGCCTTCCCCGACCAAGACGAGCCGGGCGTCGGGGTGCCGCCGGGTGACGAGGCCCATAGCCCGGACCGCGGCCACATGGTCTTTGAGCGGGTCGAGCCGGGCGACCTGGATCGCCATCGGGTCATCGGGGCCGATGCCCAACTCGCGGCGGACCCCCTCGCGGTCGCCGTCGGTGTCGGACGGGTCGAGGTCGATCCCGTTGTAGACGACCTCAACGCGCTCGGCCGGGATGCCTTCGTTCTCGATCAGGGCCTTCCGCACGGCCCGGCCCACGCCCACGACGCGGTCCCGGCGCTCCAGGAGCAGCCGGTTGGCGACGATCCGCTTGCGGCGAGGATAGTCCGGGAAATGCCGGCCGTGCTCCGTGAAGAGGATCGCGGGGCGCCGGTAGAGCCTCCGGGCGATCAGGCCGTAGAAGAACGGCGTGTACTGGTGGGCGTGCAGCACGTCGACCCGCTCTCGGCGGAGCAGCGTCGCTAGGTTCAGGGCACATCGGCCGTCGAGCCCCGGCCGCCGGCCGAAGACCTCGACGGGGAACCCCTCGTCCCGGAGCGCCTCGCCGAGCGTGCCAAGGTCGTCGAGGCAGGCGAAGACGAACCGAAACTCATCGCCGAGGCGCCGGGCCATGATGGCGGCCAGGACCTCGGCGCCGCCGACCTCGAGGCCGTGCAGCACCTGGCAGATCGTTGGCCTTGGGCTCATCGGGGGGGCCTCCTCGCCGGGACGGCCCGACGCCAGTCGAGGTAGCGTACCCAGCGTGTCGGGTCGGCGATCCGGACGGAGGCGACGATCAACCCTCCGGGCCGTTTCAGCTGGTCGAAGACGCGACGCTTCTGCCCCCTAAAGGCCGACGGGGGGCCGGTCGGGCAGTCGAACGCCGGGCGGGGGGCCGCGTCCGGGGGGCGGCGGCGGAGGTGTTCTTCCCGGAGGCCCTCGAGCATCACGAGGGCGACGGACCGGGCGACGTCCCGCGACGGGAAGCCAGTCAGGTCGGCCCAGGCCCGGTCGCCCAGGGCGTCGGCCTTGCGGAGCATCGCGGGGCGGAGCGGCTCGTCGGCGTGGGCCGAGGCCAGGCGAAGGATGTTGGCCTTGCGGAGATCCTGCGCCGCCCAGGTCTCGGTCGGGTACTCCAGCCGGTCGGGGTGGTCGAGGTAAGGCGCCTCGTGCTCGGCCATCCACCGGGCGTAGTGGACTAGGGCGGCCTGCGCGTAGGCATAGACGGGGTCGACCTCGCCGGCCTCGGCCTTGAGGGCGAGGTAGCGGGAGAGGACGGACAGGAAGACGGTGTAGGACCAGCGGCGCTCGGCGTCGAGCAGGTCGAGCGCCGGGAGGTCATCTTCGGGGTGGACGACGCGGCGAATCAGCTCCTCGGCCTTGGCGAGGTAGCCGGGCTCTCGGGTGAGGAGCCAGGCGTCGAGCAGGGCGTTGACCGAATTGCCGGCGCCCCGCCCGGGCCCGTGGTAGTCGGCCTCGGCCGTCTGGCTGGCCAGGCCGGTCGGCCCGTCATCGACGACCCCGAGGACGTTCCTCGAGCCGTCGTCCATGCCGACGACCCAGTCGGCCAGGCTCAGGACGGCGTCCCGGGCCTGGGGGTCGCCGGTCAGGTAGTGGTAGTGCAGCAGCCCGGTCGTGTAATTGTGCTCATTGCTCGGGCCACCGCCGTAGTCGCGGCCGGGGGGCCGGTTGGCCGACGAGAAGGAGCGGTGGGTGCTGGAGGCCGCGTCCCGGTAGTGGTCGGTGTGCCAGAACAGGCCGCCGTTGTAGGCGGCCTTGTCCCGGTCCGTGTGGTAGATGTCGATGTCGATGACGTGTCGGGCGAGGGCGTCGAGCAGGTCGGCCCACCGGGCGTCGGCCGTCCGGAGGGCATGGACGGCGAACCCAAGGACCATGTCGTACTGGTTGTTGTAGTGGGAGACGATGGGACGGGGGCCGTCGTAGTACGCCTCCTCGTGGTCGGCGTGGACCTCGCCGAAGTGGCGCCAGCCGTATTCGTCGACGGTCTCTCGGCGGGTCGGAAGGCTCCGGTCGCCGTCGAGGATGCCGCCCAGGAGGGCATCGGTCCTCGGCGAGGGTATGCTCGGGGGGGCGGTCAAATAGGGGACAGCGCCGGACTTCGCGTACCAATCCGGGGAGGCGAAGGCTCGCGCCGGTCGCCGGGCCCACCCGAGCGGGTCGATCGGCGTCGTGCCGGGAGGGCCGACGTGGAGCCAGGCCGAGTGCGTCTTCTGCTCGCCCCCCTGAAGCTCGAAGTCCCCGACCGCTTGCCCGGGGAACAGGCGAAGTCGCAGGGCCCGGCCGTCCGCCTCGACGGCCTTCGGGAATTGATGCCAGAACTCGGGCATCGCGGCGGTCAGCTGCCCGAGGGGGCCCCGGATCGAGACGATCGGTTCGGCCCGGAGGCCGCGTTCTTCGATGCCCCCGAGGCGGAGACGATAGCCCCGGAAGGCCACGGGGATCCGCCCGAGGTAATCGACGTGGTTGCGGCTCTGCCAATGCTCGCCGCCGCTGGAGTCCTGGTAGATCTCCAGGGGACCGCCGGGGGCCGATCGCGGCGGCTGTCCCTCCTCCGCGGACCACGAGAGGGCCGCTTCGCCGGGGCCCGAGAGGCCGACAGATAGCGACAGATCTCGGAATCGGATCGAGCCGGGGTCGCCCAGGTCCCAGAGGCCGCCGGGGTGTCTGGGCCGCCTCGGGTTGACGACCGTAAATCGAAGGCGGACCAGCCCGGTCCCGGCGAAGAAGCAGAGCCGAGCGAGGAACCGGCAGGGGGAACGCCCCGGGAACCCCCCCTCGACCCGCACCGTGACCCGGACGGGGCCGGCCTCCTCCATCGCCAACGCTTCGACCCGAGGGGGCCGGGGTCGGCCCGATCGATCGACCAGGACGGCCGAGGTCGAGCCCGGATCCAGGACGTCCTCGCCGCCGACACGGGCCCCGGCCAGGGGGAACGTCGATCGGTCGAGCCGGAAGACCACCGCCCCGGTGTCGACCTCGATCGCCCCGTCGGCTTGGGCGACTCGGAGGGGAGTCGCTTCCGCCCGGGCAGGATCGGCGGTCCTGAGCTCGAGTGACCAGGCCGCCCGACGCTCCGGATCCTGGGTGGCGATGAAGTCCAGGAGCACCCACTTCGCGCTCCCGTCGGGCCATCGGGCGAGGGTCCGGGCCTGGAGCGTTGCGGGGCGGCCGTCGGGATCGCGCAGCGAGAGCCCCCCGGGGTTTGCCAGCATCCCCGCGGGGAACGGGAGCCCGACGGTGACCGGGCCGGGGGCCGGAGAGGCCCAGCCCCCCTCGACCGCGAGGGGGATGGCCTGCATCCTCTTGGCCGGCCGGGAGGGCACGGGTATGGTCTCACCTCGTTTCGAGGCGACGTCGATGGGAATCATCGGGTAAACATCCCCGGGGCGGAGCGGCCGACGGGATCGAGATGGCGGGCGGCCCATCGGGCCAGGACGAGCAGCGACCAGAGGACGTTGCCGTGCCGGCCCGCCCCGGAGCAGTGGTGCGAGAAGAGCCGTCCGGCCACCGGCTGGTCGATGAGATCGGCGACCCGGGCCCTCGGATCCAGCACCGAGGACTCGAACAGGGCCCGGAGCGGGCCCCGGAGCCAGTCATCGACCGGGATCTCGAACCCCTGCTTTCGGCGGTGGACGGCGACGGACGGGAGCCGATCCTCGAACGCCCGCTTGAAGATCCACTTCCCCTCGCCCGATCGAACCTTCCACCGGGAGGGGATCCGGGCGGCCAGTTCCATCAGCTCATGGTCCAGCAGCGGCGGGCGGACCTCCAGGCCGTGGGCCATGCTGGCCCGGTCGACCTTGACCAGGAAGTCATCCGGCAGGATCACGGCCACGTCGGCCGAGAGCATTGCGGCGAGGGGGTCGCCCGCCGGGGCGGCCGCGAAGGGGGCCCGGATTGCCGAGGCCGGGTCGTGCCCGCCGAGGGCAGCGGCGAGGTCTCGGGCCATCAGTCGCCGCCTCAAGGGCGGTCGGCACAGGGAGAGGCTGTTGGCATAGGCCCGGTCGGGCTCGAGCGCCAGGTTGGTCAGGGCCATCTTCGCACGGAGCGGCCGGGGGAGCCAGTCGGCCTTCGGCCAGGCCCGGGCCAGCGGCCCCAGCGTCGATCGCCGAAACCAGCCGGGCAGCATCCCCCGCACGGCCGCCTCCCGGAGGTCATGCCTGTACCGGGCGTATCCGCCGAAGGCCTCGTCGCCGCCGTCGCCCGAGAGCACCACCTTGACGCCCCGCCTCGCGAGCCGGGAGACGAGGAACGTCGGGACGGCCGAGGCGTCGGCGAACGGTTCGTCGAAGTAGAAGGCCAGTTCGTCCAGCAGCTCGGCGGCGTCCGGGGTGACGACCTGCTCCGAGTGCCTGGTCCCGAACCGATCGGCGACCTGCCGGGCGTATGGCAGCTCGCTGAAGGCCTCCTCGAGGAAGCCAATCGAGAAGGTACGCGGCGGCTCCGGCGAGCCGTCGGCCCCCAGGGCGACCACCACACTCGAGTCCAGGCCGCCGCTCAGGAACGCCCCGACCGGCACGTCGGCGACGAGGTGGGCCCGCACCGCCTCGTCCACCTTGGCCCGGATCGCCTCCTGCCACTGCTCGGGCGTCGGCCGGTCGTCCGGCTCGAAGTCAAGGGCCCAGTAGCGACGGCGATGCTGGCCCCAGGGGACGGTCCGGGCCTCCAGGACGTGGGCCGGCGGCAGCTTCTCGATCCCCTTCAGGATGGAGCGGGGCCCGGGGACGAACCCGAAGGCCAGGTAGTCCTCCAGCGCCTCGGGGTCGACCGCGATGTCGAGCCCAGGGCCGTGGGCGAGGATCGCCTTGAGTTCGGAACCGAACAGCACCTTCTCGCCGTCCCGGTAGACGTAGAGCGGCTTGATCCCCAGGCGGTCTCTCGCCAGCAGGAGCTTCCCCCGGGGCCGGTCCCAGAGCGCGAAGGCGAACATCCCCCTCAGCCGATCGACGAGGCGGTCGCCCAGCTCCTCATAGAGGTGGACCAGGACTTCGGTGTCGCTCCGGGTCCGGAAGCGGTGTCCTCGGCCCTCTAGCTCTCGATGTATGTCCCGATAGTTGTAGATTTCCCCGTTGAAGACGACCTGGACCGAGCCGTCCTCGTTGCCGATCGGCTGGTCGCCACCGGATAGGTCGATGATCGACAATCGCCGATGAACCAGCCCGACGCCCGGCTCGACCAGGAAGCCCTCGGCATCGGGCCCCCGGTGGGCAATCGCGTCTCCCATCGCCTTCAACGCGACCGGGTCGACCGGGCGATCGCGGTCGGCGTAGATCAGTCCGGCGATTCCGCACACGGATCAAATCCTGAGGTTTGATGCCGATCGAGGGAAATGAACGTGACGTTCGGAGTCAGACTCCTCCGGGCGTCGCCACGGCATTGATCCCAGGAGAGTAGGATACGAGCAGCCCCCATGGACGACCTCGCACACTTCTGCCGCTTGAACCCAGAATGCCCGGACCACGGCATCCGGGGTGGATCGAACTTCGCCGTCCACAGCCGCTACGGCCAGCAGCGGCGCCGCATCCTCGGCTGCCGCAACTGCGGTGGGCGCCGAGCGCAAGGGCACGCCCCTGTTGCACTCGCACCTGAGCGACGAGAAGGTCGACTCGCTGCTGGAGCACCTGGCCGAGGGCTGCGGCGTCCGCCAGACCGGGCGGCTGGTGAAGGGGCACCGCGATACCGTGATGCGCTACGGATGCCTGGCCGGGCAGCATGCCCATGACGCCCACGACGAGCTCGTGGATTTTTCCCTGAGCACCCGTGAGGCCCAGTTCGATGAGAAGTGGTCCTTAGTGGCCAAGAAGCAGGCCCACTGCGACCCGGCCGACGAGCAGAAGGGGGGCTGGTGGGACCACGTCGGCTAAGACCCCGAGCACCGGCTGGTCGTCTGCGTCGTGCCGGGGGCACGCTGCGGCGAGAACGCCGAGGCGGTGATCGCCGAGTTCCGGCGGCACACCGGAGGCCGGCCGATGCGGCTGATCACCAGCGACGAGCACTGGCCGTACAAGGAGGCGGTCCTGCAGGCCTACGGGGTCGAGGCGACGGCCACGCCGAGCGGCCGGCCGATCCGATCGCCGCGTAAGGTGGCCCCGCCGTCGCCGCGCTACGCGGCGGTGCACAAGGTGCGGCGGCTGGGGCGAGTAGCCCGGCTGGTGATCCGCCTGGCTCTCGGCACTGCCGCCCTGCTGGCCGCGGCGCTGGCTGGCTCGGCGGTCAACCACGTGGTCAACGTGCCGCTGCTGGAGCCGCACCACCTGACCGACCGGTATCGCAATGCCCGAAAGGCGCGGAGGACCTGCCGCTTCTTCAAGGATTGGGAGGCGCGCGAGGCGACGACCTCTTACACCCTCTACGGCTACAACTTCTGCTGGCCGGTGCGGACGCTGCGCGTGCGATCCCCGGATGGACTGGGGCCGGGACGGACTCCGGCGATGGCGGTAAGCCTGGCCGATCAAGTCTGGTCGCTCGCGGAGTAGCTGAGATTTCCTGTTATCAAACGTCCGTAGGAAACAACCGAGGGCGACAAAGTCGAATTTATTGACTTATTAAAATATATAAAAAATTATGTCTAATTTCGACAATATTGGTGGAGAGCGCGGGGACGGGCCAACGACCAACGTGATGAAATTTCTCAACAGTTCATTTAAGTGTGCGGCGTCGAACCGTCGTGGGCGGTGAGGTCGCGGCGGTCGCCCTAGGGGCCTGCGGGTTCGGCTGGCCGATCGCCGGGGGACCCCGCCCGGGACCGGAGCACGTGAGCGGGCACTCCGACGGCGATCGCGTAGCAGGGCACGGGCCTGCTGACCACCGCGCCCGCCCCGATGACACAGTGCGCGCCAACGTCGGCCATGACCACCGATCGCTCGCCGATCCACGAGTCCTGGCCGATGGTCACTCGGGGCCACGAGCCCGGCTGCTCGCGAATGGGTACGTCGAGGCGTTCGATGCCGTGCTGCTCGGAGCCGTTCATGATCGAGACATGGGAGCCGACAATCACGTCGTCCTCCAGGGTCACGGCTCCTAGGCAACAATAAGCGCCCACGTACACGTTGCGCCCGACCTCAGCCGTTGGGTGGGAGAGGATGGTCCCGAAGCCCAGGCAGGCATCGGGACCGCATCTCGGGAGGACGCGACGATAGAACGCACGCCGCAGGTAGACGCCGCTGAGGCCCGGGATGAGCGCGAAGGCCTGAGACCACCCCGGGAAGGCCCGATCTGCACCGACGGCGGTCCGGCCAATTGCATAAAGCAGGATAGCCGGGATGACGAGGACCGAAGCCAATCCGTCGGCAATTGACTTAAACGTCGACTTCATGCTCGTGAAAGCAGGTATCCTGCGATCTGCAGCGCACCATCTCGCGGAAGATGCTACCGGCCCGGGGCGCGAGTTCGTCCCAGCTGAATTGGCCACTGACCCAGGCACGTGCCGCGAGCCCCATCCGCGCCATGCGCCCGCGATCGGAGAGGATGTTGATGATCGATTCGGCCAGCTCTGCCGGGTCGTCGGCGGCGACAACCCATCCGGTTTCGGGGATCTTCATGGTCTCGGCCGTCCCCCCGGAATTGCCGGCGATCACGGGCTTTCCACAAGCTTGGGCCTCCAGCAGGACCATCCCGAACCCCTCGATATCCTTGCCGACTTGACGGTTGGGGAGCGTAAACATATCGCATTGTTGATAACAACGGATGAGATCCTCATCGGCAAGCTCGCCCAGGAACTGCACATGGCCTGCCAGGCCGGCGCATGCGGTGAGTTCCCCGAGGCGGTCCCGCTCCTCGCCGCCTCCGACGACCGAATAGAGGACATCCGGGATCGTCCGCCGGACCTTTCCTACCGCCTCGATCATCCGGTCGTGCCCCTTGCGCTGTTGAAGCCGACCGACCGTCAGGATCACCGGACGGTCGCCCCAGCCCAATCGGGCTCGGACGGCGGCATCTCGAGGCGCGGGGACGAACCGATCGGTGTCGACGCCAGGGTGCAATACCCGGACACGATCGACCGGGAGCCCCCACTCCTGCCTCAGGATCCGTTCGGTATTCCGGCTGTTGGCGATGACGAGGTGGGCCCCCCCCAATACGCGTCGGGCCAGCCAGTGGTGTTCTCGACTCAGTGTCGCTGTATTCACGTCTTCCCCGTGCACGTAGCAGGCGTAGGGGATCCCGACCGAATGCCTCAAGGCCAAGGCCATGATCCCCTCGGGAAGACAACGGCCGCTGTGGATCGCGGTGACGTGGTGCTCGGCGGCTAGCCGGCGCAGCCGCAGAATCGCCCTGGTGTAGCCCTGCAGCCCGCATAGGCTGGCGATCCCCCACTGTTGGAGTGTCAACGGCATGCGGACAATCCGCAGGTCGTGTGCCCGGTCGTACGACTCCTGCTGCGGGTCTTCCCCCGCGGCGATGAGGAAATCGGCCCGAGGCAGTCGCCGGTAGATCTCCCAGAACCAGCGGCCGCTGCCGCCGTGCCGGGGGGGGAAAATCTCGCTGATCAGGAGGGTGGTCAAGGGTGGCCTTTCGCGGTCAGAGGTGGGCGGCGAACGGCTCGGGAATGACCCCGGAACGCGTCGATCCCAGGAACTCGCCCAGGACTTCTTCGCAGGCCGCCTCATGGTCCTCGAACCAGCCAGCTTCGGCGTACTGCCGCCATTTCCCCAGGACAGGCGGCTCGATGAGCAACCGCAGTGCGGCCAGGTCAGCGCCGATGATCCCCACCCTATCGAATAGCTCAATGAGCTGCTCTTCGGGGCGACCCATGAATCGTTCAAACTGTATAGAATAGTGGCAAAAATGTTCGCCAAATATATACGACAGTATCCATATATAGTAGAATATTCGATAGGGATGCGCGTCGGACCGTTCTTCGAGGAACGGGAAGCGGTATTTCAGGTCAGCGGCCCACGTCCCGAGATAGAATTTGTCGAAGGGGATGAAATCGGCCATCGTCCCGTCCCGCGGGAAGCGGATGAGGTCACCCTGGAGCGTCGAACACCACTGATCACGTGGATGTCTGTATATGTGAATGAACGTTGCCCGGGGGTACTGGCGGCGGAACCAGGGAAGTCGGAAGTCGATCCGATTGAACTGGAGGACCGGCCGCCCCGGGGCCCGCTCGATCAAGGTGTCCACATAGCCGGTCAGACCCGGGTCCCAGGCGTCCTCGGCCATCAGCAAATCCCTGCGAATCCAATCCTCTCGGTACCACCTGCCCAGATCGTCCAAGCCGTCGTATTCTCGCCAGTAATCGGCGACCTTGCGGTGGGTCGAGTCAGTGTGGCCGCCTCGCGACCGGCGGTCGAACCAGCGACGCTCGTTGAGTGGCTCGTAGTAGGCCGTCACGCCCTCGACATTCCGGAACAAGTTCCAGAGCAGGGTCGAGCCGCTCCGGAACCGCCCCGTGACGAAGATGATGTCGTCCCGGCCCGTGGCACGGGCACGGTTGGCCGGCCGGCCGAGGTCGTTGTACGGAGGGGAGATATTCCACCCCGAGGGCGGGCGGAAGGGCATGCCGGGGGATGCCTCGGAGATGATCCGCCTGCCGTCGTCCGTGCCGAGGGCACGTTCCAGGAATCGGTAGAACCTGCGCCGCGCCACACCCCTGATCGCGCCGAAGGGGCGCCACCGCTGTTGGAGGGAGGGCCGGTTATCGCTTGGGAACGCCATAGGAATCCGATGGTCACGAGGGCAGCGGCAACCTTCCCGGGCGTCGGCTCCCCCGGCGGAGTCTCCCTTGGAGCTCGTCGTAGAGGGACCCGATCCGCTCGCAGTAAGCGTGCAGGGAGGACTCGGCGAGAACGGCGGACCGGGCGGCCTCGATCAGCGGACCGAAGGTGTGGGGCTCGAAGAACAGCCGCTCCAGGCGGTCGGTGGACCGCTGGCCGAGCAGCCGTACCCGATCGCCCAGGCCGAGCCCCTCGATGAGGGATCGCAAGTGGTCCGTGTGGGCCCCTTCGCCCCCCGCTCGACACTGGCCAGCGAGCACGCCAGCGGGATGCCCCGCCGGGCCAATTCGGCGACCGCGCGGATGGCGGTTTCCTGGCCCTGGTGTGCCGCGAGGTTGGCCAGCATCAGGGCCAGCGGCGAGCCGAGGACGGCCCGGCGGGCAATGCGCCGACCGTCGTCGCTGGTGAACGCTTGGGCGAGGGCTTTGAAGAAGCGGCCGCGCAATCGGTCTTGGGAGGCGGCCAGCTCTTCCGGTGCGGCTCGCGGGGGGAATGGCCCATTGGCGTCACGCCCTCAGGATTGGGTGAGGTCATCGCGGATCCGGCGGAGAGACCGCTTGGCGCCTCCCTCGGGGATACGAGCGAAGCAAGCTTGAGCGAGCCGGGTTGAGGCGCGACGGGCGGTCCACAAAGCGTCGGCAAGGCAGAGATCCCAGTCGAGACGACCGACGTAGTCCTTCGCAGTGAGTGAATTGTCGGTCTGATAAGCACCTCGGTAACCGATGTTTTGGACGTAGCTCGGTTTCATGCAGATCACTGGATATCCGGCGGCGCTTAATCTAAGGCCGTAGTCGTGATCGAAGGCGAGTTCGGTCACCCGGAAAGGGCCAACGGCCTCGTAGACATCGCGGGGCAGCAGCCAGTTCTGGGCCATCTGGCGCTTCTTCAGGAGCACCTCGCTGGTAGGCAGGCAAACCGTGCTGTAGGCGGGGCGTGCGGGCACGTTGAGAGCGGTGAAGACGCCATTAAGACCGACCTCGGCGGCTTCCCGGTAGACGCTGATGAGACGCTGGAGCCAGCCGGGGTGGTAGATCATGTCGTCGTCGCAGAGGACGAAGAACTCGGCGTGGGGATATCGGTCGACAACCCTGGGGAAGTTGTAAGATTGTCCTGTGTTCGGCCCCATATTGTAGGGGTTCCTCCAGACTTCGACCCTGTCGTGTGATCGGGCTAGGTGTTCGAGATATGGGCTTATCTCCCGGCTCGGGCTGCAGTCATCGATCAGGATGATGCGAATGTTGAGCGGCAGGTCACTGTTCAGAAGGCTCGGCAAGCTCTTGCTGATGTACCTGAAATCGTGCCGGTCATCCCCAGCCCAGACCTTTACCATGAGTGGGATCGATGTAATGCTCATTAGAATCTCTCCGGCCGCCACGAATCTTGGGGTCAGGTCATGGGGTCGAGGCAAAACAACGCAGATTGCTTCATGTTTCTCAGGGCACGAACCCAGGCCGGCGGCAGCAAGGTGGAGGCCGTCAGTAACCACGTGTATGTGTCGGTTGGTCGACGCCTAATAGCGCTGAGTAACGATCGGCGAGCAGTAGGAAACCTTCCCTCATCAAAATTGATGTAACCTATGGAGAAGTACAAGCCAAAGAGCCTGTCGTTGGTCTCTCGAAATCCTAGGGATTGAGCGAGCTGACTATCTTCGCTCAACGCCTTTAGAACCACATAGAGCTCATCCTCAACCATCATTAGCGTCTGCTTGCTCGCGTTGCCGGAGTGAAGGCGATATAGGACGGTTGGTCGGTCGAGGTATGCCAAATCGTACCGTCTTGCGATCCGCCACCAGAGGTCGTAGTCCTGCGTGGTCGGCCGGCGGATCTGTTCGTCGAAGCCCCCAATTCGGTCTAAGCATTCTCTGCGTACAAGCACAGTCGAGGGGCAGACAGCGTTGCGTCGGAAGAACTGGTGGTAGCAACGACCTGTGTAACCATGTCGCATCTTGTTCCGGATCGCCCGTTCCCCAGTCTCATTATCCCAGAAATAAACATCGCTGTGAACCAAGGCCGCTTCTGGATGTTTTTCGAGCGTTTCCATCTGTAGAGCCAATTTGTTCGGGAGCCAAATATCGTCCGCGTCGAGAAATGCAATCAGATCCCCCATCGCAGCGGCAATACCCCTATTCCGAGCAGCGGACAACCCAGCGTTTGGTTGTTGATAATAGCGAATGGAACCCATATATGGTTTCAGAACGTGTGATGTGGCATCGGTAGACCCATCGTCGATTACGATGATCTCGAACGGCTGCACTGACTGCCCTAGAGCACTTTCCACAGCAGCCGTGACAAACGACCCGCTGTTGTAGGTCGGGATAATGACACTGACAGTCTGCCTCAACACTAGCGCGCCACCTCCAGGGACGTTTGATACGAATCTTGACGCCGAGAGGTAGCGTGTAGCGACCAATCGGCTGGTCGGGCTTTCTGGGCCAAGGCACTCACGATGGCCTCTGGGATATATGAGGCACAGTTACACGTCGAAATGATGACGTTGACGCTACTCGACGCCCCAGGCGGCGATTTCGCGAGAGCCGAATCCGTCATTCGCTGATGACTCGAATGTAGGTCCGTCGTCACGTGAGCGCTCCTGCCTTCCGCCAGAGCCAGTGCGCCGGGACCTTCGCAGCGGCGGCCATTCGCTGTCGGAAGAGTTGGCCGGACCCCGCGGGATGCCAACTGAGTAGCATGCGGAGGGCTGAGCGATGATCCCCGGCCTGCCGTGCCCCGTAGGCGGCCTGGAGCAGGTAGCGGTTCGCCAGGCCCAACGGATCGGCCGTCGATGCGCGGAGGAATCGGTGCCAGTAGGCGAGCCGGACGTCGGTGTCTGCCCTCTCACTCAAGGTTGGCGTGATCATCCGGACCGCATGCGTGGTCGAGAACGCCTTGCGATAGACTGCCTCCAACCGGTCGAGCCAGGCCACGCCGGTGTGGCACTCGCGGACCCGCTGCTGGAGTGACGCGGCCAGGTGCCGCCGCTCGTCGGGGAGCTCCGCGAGGCGACAGACCGCTTCGACGTAGTCCTCCTCGCTCGCGGGATTCGGGGCGAGCGTCTCTATGCCGTGGTTGGTGACCAGTAGGTCGAGGAGCGGGCTGTGGGGCAGGACGACCGGGAGGCCGGCTAGGCAGGATTCGAGCACCGACGTGGCCGAGCCGAAGGGGAAAGGCTCCAGGAACAGGTCGGCCGCCGCGCGGTAGGGGCTCGGCTCCTCGACCGGACCGACGCAGTGGATCCGCTCGTGCAGCGTCTCGTCGAGGTGGCCCTGGGCCTCGAGCGAGGTGAGTCCGACGACGATCAGGTGGGCGCTGGGAAGTCGCTCTAGGAGGAGGCGGGCGGTCCTCAGGAAATTCTGGCGTGCCGTGGGGCGGAACTTGATCGCGCGACCGACCGAGAGCAGGACGAATGTGTCGGCCGGAATCCCGAGTCGCCGGCGGGCCGCCTCGCGGCTCAGGATCGGGGGCGGCTCGAGTGGGATCGGGAGGGTGACGTTGAGGGGCGTTTGTCGCCGATCGGCGAGACGCTGGCTGAGGTCACGCTGATTGATGACGAGATCGGTCACCGAACTCCCGAGCCAGAAGGCGTGATCGGCGTGGTTGAGCACCGCGACGGGCGGCCCGCCTCGGCCGGCGAACGCCAGGGTGGGCAGTATGTCGTGGCCGCCGTGATGAAGCACGACGAGATCGGCCTGGCTCCGAGCGCAGGCCCGGAGGTGCCCCCCCCGCTCGAGCCGAGTCGCGTTGCGAGGGCACTCCATCAACGATCCACCGCTGCGCGCGATCGCCTCGACGAGGCAGCGTGGGGTCGATCCGTCGGGCTGCGCGGTCATGTAGAGATGATGTGTGCTGGCCCGATCGGCCCTTACCCAATTATCGAGCGTCCGCGTCATTCCGCCGATGCCGAACGCCTCGGTCACGACGTGAAGGATGCGGCGCTTGGATGACAGGACGGTCGGACCGTTAGAGGACCCAGATGCTGAGGGAAGCCGCTCCCCGACCTCCAGGATCATCCGTTCCAGGAAGCCGTCGGCGAATCGCCCGGTGTGAAAGTTTATTGCGAATCCGGCGGTGATCTCCGCAGCGATCAGCCGAGACTCCTCGCGCATCCCGGCGACGCGGTCGCAGACCGCGCGCAGCGATTCGTAGATGGCGTCATGGACCGCAACGAAGCGGGCGCCGTCGTCCGGATCGAGGGGACCATTCATCCGTGGGTCTCTGAAACCTTGGCCGAGTAGACCTCGCGCGTCCGCCACACGGCTGGTACGCTGAGGAACCCTCTCGTCGAACGCCAACGATAGTGGCTTTCTCTGCCCTCTGAGAAGCGCAAGACGGAGAAGTCGAGGGCACCGCGGACGAAGTCCGCCGTGCGGCCGTCGTTGTAGTGCACGCCGAGGTCGATTGAGTAATCCTGCGGCAGCAGTGGGATTTCGAGTTCGGCGCTGACGACGTGCCTCCCGCGCTTGATCGCGGCACCCGGCGGCTCGGCGTCGAGCGTCGTTGAGTAGGTGACCTGGACGCCGTCGGTAGTGCTGACGCTGACCTCCCAGTGGGCGTCGGGGAGATCACGCGCGAGGTCGCATGTGAACTCGACGCGGAACGGCTGTTTGTAGAAGAGCTGACGGGTCTCCGTGCCAGATAGGTCGGTGAGCCGCACAGACCGGAAGCTAGCCACCCCGTGGACGTCGCGATGACGCGGTGCTTCGTCGGGGATGACGCCGGTTTGGGCCATCTCGGAGTCGGCCCGGATGTAGCGGTTGACGACGTCACTCACGTCGCCGTCCATGAGGACCCGACCCCCGTCGAGCAGCACGCCTCGGGAGCAAAGCGACTTGACGGCGGCCATGTTGTGGCTGACGAAGAGGATCGTGCGGCCCTCTCGGCTGACGTCGCTCATCTTGCCGAGGCACTTCTTCTGAAAGGCCGCGTCGCCGACGGCCAGGACCTCATCCACGATCAGGATCTCGGGCTCGAAGTGGGCGGCGACGGCGAAGCCGAGGCGGACGAACATGCCGCTCGAATAGCGCTTGACGGGCGTGTCGAGGAACTTGTCGATCTCGGCGAAGGCGACGATCTCATCGAACTTGCGGGCGATCTCGCGGCGGCTCATGCCGAGGATGGAGCCGTTGAGGTAGACGTTCTCGCGTCCGGTCAGTTCCAGGTGGAAGCCGGTGCCGACCTCGAGCAGGCTGCCCAACCGGCCCCGATACTCGACCCGCCCCGAAGTGGGCTCAGTGATCCGGCTGAGGACCTTCAGCAGGGTCGACTTGCCGGCCCCGTTCCGACCGACGAGGCCGATGACCTCTCCGGGCTGGACCTCGAAGCTCACATCGTCGAGCGCCTGATGAACGGTGGGGGCGACGATCCGCCGCGAGTCCGCCGGGCGGAGCCTGCCGGCCGCACGGCTCGTGGCGCCGATGCCTTGCATGATCGACTCGCGGAGCGTGCGGTAGGGCTCTTCGCCCCCGGAGCCGATCGCGTAAGTCTTAGAAAGGTTCTGGACGGTGATTGCGGGGGGCATCTCGGATTCCTTCAGCTTCTCTCAGCGGGCCGCCTCACGCCGTCGGGCCGGACTGCCCCAGACGACCGCTCTCTCGGCAACGTCGCGGGTGACAACGGCACCCATGCCGACCAAGGCGGCGGCGCCGATAATGAGCAATTGGCGAACGGTTGCGCCGGCGCCCACGTAGCAGGCCTCACCCAGCCGCGCGTGGCCGCTCACTATCGCGCCCGGGGCGAGCAGGGCGTGGGGACCGATCGTGGCGTCGTGGCCGACGATCGCTAGCGGGCAGAGCGTCGCGTGGTCGCCGACGGTCGCCCCACCGCCGACCGATGCACCGAAGGCGATCAGCACGCCGCAGCCCAGCCGGGCGTGAGACGAGACGGACGCGCCGGGGTGGACAATCGTCGCGAACCGGTCGGGGGGCAGTCCGGTGCTGGCCACGATCGCCGGGCGGCGTGCGTAGCTCTGGTCGCTTCCGATGGCGTTGATCAGCAGGGCCTCGGAGAAGCGGGCGGCGTCGGTCAGCGGACCGAGGACCGAAAGGCCGAGGTGCTCGGTCCCGGACGGTCGGACGTCGTCGAGGAAACCGATTGGCTCGAACGTCGGGCGGACCGCGTTGAGCGCCTGGACGGCGTCGAGCACGTCGTGGACGCCTCCACCGGTGCCGAGGATGATCAGGGGTCTCGCCACGGGGATCCCTCAACTCTCCCGGCCCGCCAGCTCGCGGAGCTGGTCGAGGATGTAGGCCTGATCGTCGGGGTCCATCGTGTCGTAGAGCGGCAGGAGGAGGACCTGATCGCGGGCGTGCTCGGAGTGAGGTAATGACCAGAGCCCTGTACCAGTATAGGAGGGCTCCTGGTGGGCGTTCATAATACCGCGCCGGGTGCTGACGCCACGGTCGAGGAGCGCCTGTATCACGGCATCTCGCGTAAGCGGGAACCTCGGGGTAACCCGTACAGGGTTTGACTGGAAGTTCGTCCGGGCCCAGGCCGGCAAGGCAAGGGGCTCGAGCCCGTCGATCCCCAAGAGGATCCCGGTGTATCGGTCGGCGAGATCGCGACGACGCGCGAGCATCGCGGGCAGTTTCTCGAGCTGCACTCGGCCGATCGCCGCCTGGATATCCGTCATCCGGTAGTTGAAGCCGACGACCGGGTATTCCTCAAAAATCACCGTCGAGGCCGAGTGGCGGACGGTGTCCGGCACGCTCATTCCGTGCTGGCGGAGCAGGCGGAAGCGGCGGTCCAGCTCGGGATCGGCGGTCGTGAGCATCCCGCCGTCGCCGGTGGTCAGGATCTTGCGGGGGTGGAAGGAGAAGCAGGAGATCGTCCCGTGGGGCCGGCCGATTCGCTCCCAACGGTCATCGATGAGCATCTCGCTGCCGATGGCACAGGCGGCGTCCTCGACGACTGGCAGGCCGCGTCGGGAGGCGATCTCGAGGATGGCGGGCATGTCGCAGGGTATGCCCATCTGATGCACGGGAATGATCGCCCGGGTCCGGGGCGTGATCGCCCCCTCGACCAGCCCCGGATCCATGTTGTACGTCCGGGGGTCGATGTCCACGAAGACGGGCACCGCCCCACAGTACCGGACCGCGTTAGCGGTCGCGATGAACGAGTGGCTGACCGTGACGACCTCGTCGCCGGGGCCGACGCCCAGAGCATGGAGCGCCAGGTGCAGCGCCGTGGTGCAGCTGGAGACGGCGCAGGCATGGGGGGCCCCGACGTAGGAGGCGAACTCCTCCTCGAACGCCGCGACCTCCGGCCCCTGGGTGATCCACCCCGAGAGGATGGCACGCCGGGCGGCCTCAGCCTCCTCCTCGCCGAGCGAGGGACGGGCGATCGGGATCTTGCGGGTGCAGGTGCTCATCGGGCGGCGACCTCCCCGCTCCCCATCGCCGCGAGCGCCTCTCGCCTCCAGGCGATGAGCCGCTGGAGCCCCTCCCCCAAGGTGACCTCGGCCTCGAACCCCAGCCCCTCCCGGGCATGGCGGACGTCCGCCAACCGCCTCGGCACCGGGTTCACCTTCCGGGGAGGGTGGAACTCCGGCTCGAGGTGTTGGGTACCCGTCACCCCCTGCATCGCCCGCCAGAGCCCGAGCAGGCTCGTCTCCGTCCCGCTCGCCACGTTGAAGACGTCGTCCTCGCGGTCCGACTCCATCGCGAGGAGGTTCGCCCGGGCGATGTCGCCGGCGTAGATGAAGTCCATCGAGGCAGACCCGTCGCCGTGGATCTGGGGCGGGGTGCCGGCGTCGATGCAGTCGAGCCAGCGGATGAAGACCTCGGTGTAGGCCCCGGTCACGTCCATCCGGGGCCCGTAGACGTTGAAGTAGCGCAGGCCGACGCTCGGGAGCCCGTGGAGGTCTCGGTAGCTCCGGGCGATCCCCTCGTTCATCAGCTTGGCGGCCCCGTAGAGGGTCCGGTTGTTATAGGGGTGCTGCCGCTCCGAGGTCGGGAACTCGTCGGCGGCCCCGTAGACCGAGGCCGAGGAGGCGTAGACGACCTTTTTGACCCCCGTGGCGACCGCCGCCTCGAAGACGTTCAGGGTGCCCGTCACCAGCACGTCGACGCACTCCCGAGGCCGCTCGGCGCAGAGGGTGATGCGGATCGCCGCCTGGTGGAAGACGTAGTCGCAGCCCTCGACGGCGAGGCCAACCGCCTCGGGGTCGCGGACGTCCCCCTCGATGAATCGGACCGGGCCGCGGGACATGGCGTCGTCGAGGTTCGCCATTCGGCCACGGACGAGGTTGTCCAGCACCCGGATCTCCCCGGCCTGGCGGTCGACCAGCAGGTCGACGATATGCGAGCCGATCAGGCCGGCCCCGCCGGTGACCAGGATCGTGGCACCCCTCAGCGGATCACTCATCGATGGTATCTCGTGCTCGGGAGATCTCGGGGACGACCTCGCGGACCGCGGCGATCACCGCGTCCTGCTGCTCGGCAGTCATCTCGGGGAACAGCGGCAACGACAGGCACTCTCGGCCGATTTGCTCGGAGACCGGGAAGTCGCCCGGCCGGTGACCGAGGTGGGCGTAGGCCTTCTGGAGGTGGACGGGGATTGGGTAGTGCAGGGCAGTCTGGACGCCCCGCTCCTCCAGCTTCTGGCGGATGAGGTCCCGCTTGGGGTGGAGGGCGACGAACAGGTGCCAGACGTGCCGACGCCCCGTCGCCTCGGCCGGCGGCTGCATCGGGAGGTCGCCGAGCGCCTGGAGGTACCGGGACGCCAGTCGCCTCCTCGCCTCGGTCCAGGAGTCCAGGCGGCGGAGCTTGACGGCCAGGGCCGCGCCCTGGATCGCGTCCATCCGGTAGTTGAAGCCGAGCTCGTCGTGATGGTATCGCTTGCTCTGGGCATGGTCCCGGAGGGCACGCAGCCGATCGGCGACCCGGGTGTCGTCGGTGACGACGGCGCCGGCCTCGCCGAGGGCCCCCAGGTTCTTGCCCGGGTAGAAGCTGAAGCAGCCGCAGAGGCCCAGGGTGCCCGCGCCCCGACCCTCGTAGCCGGCGCCGTGGGCCTGGGCCGCGTCCTCGATGACCGGGATGCCGTGGCGACTGCCGATCTCCAGCAGCGGCCCAAGGTCCGCCGGCTGCCCGTAGAGGTGCACCGGCAGGATCGCCTTGGTCCGCCTCGTGATCAGCCGCTCGACCTGCCTCGGATCCATCGTATAGGAGACCGGGTCAACGTCGGCGAAGACCGGGTTCGCCCCGGCATAGCTGATCGCCCAGGTGGTGGCGATGAACGTCATGGGGACGGTGATGACCTCGTCGCCCGGCCCGACCCCGGCGCATATCAATGCCAGATGCAGGGCCGACGTCCCCGAGTTCACCCCGACGCAATGCCGGGCACCGACGAAGTCGGCGAAGGCCGCCTCGAAGGCCTCGACCTCCGGCCCGAGGGCGTATTGGGTGCTCTCGGCGACCCCGGCCAGGGCGTCGAGGAGATCCTCGCGGATCCCGTCGAATTGCGCCTTCAGGTCGAAGAAGGGCACTGGCAGCCGCGGGGCCAACGCACCCGCCCGGCCTGATTGCTGATCGGTGGACGTCGCCATCAGTCTCCTCGTCCCTCTCGTCGACGGAGCAATTGCGCGGGGACGCCCGCGACGACCGAGCCGGGGGCGACGTCTCGGGTGACGACCGCCCCGGCCCCGACCAGGGCCCCGGCCCCGATCGTCACCCCACCCAGGATCACCGCCCCGCTGCCGATCGAGGCCCCCAGGCACACCCGGGTGGGGACCACCTGCCAGTCCGCGTCGGTCAGGGCCCCTCCGTCGCCCGCGGCCCGGGGGTCGAGGTCGTTGATGAACATGACCCCGTGGCCGACGAACGCCTCATCCTCGATCGTCACGCCCTCGCAGATGAAGGTATGACTCTGGATCTTGCACAGTTTCCCGATTTCGACGTTCTTCTGGACCTCGACGAAGCTGCCGATCCGGGTCCCGTCGCCGATCCGACATCCGTAGAGGTTAACGAAGCAATGAATGGTCACGTTGCTTCCGAGACGGACGTCGGGGGCGATCCTGATCCCGTTCTCCGGGTCGCTCCGCTCGTGCCGCGGTGCCGCCATGGGCTTGGGCTCCGTTCGATCCCGCTTGGATCCCGTCGCTGCCGCCGGACAGGACGATCCGGCCCCCCTGGGCGCGGATGCTCCGGGTCGCCGACTCCAGCAGCCGGACGACCCGCAGGCCCAGTCGGCCGTCGCTCAGGGGCGTCCGGTCGTCCCGGATGCACTCGGCGAAGTGGGTCACCACGCCCCTCAGCGCCTCGGTCGGCTCGATGTAGGGACTCCAGACATCGCCGGATCGGTAGTTGACCAGCATCCGTCGGCGCTCGTCGGGCTCGGCGCCGAAGTCGACGCCGCGGTCGTAGACCTTGATCGGCTCGGTCGCGTTGAGCTCGTTGAAGACGAGGCTCTTGCGTGACCCGGCGAAGATCATCTGCCGGATCTTCACCGGTGAGAGCCAGTTGACGTGGAAGTTCGCCAGCATCCGGTCGTCGTAGTCTACGTTGACGTAGGCGATATCCTCGATCTCCCGGTCGGCGTGGGCGCAGCCCCAGGCCGAGATGCTCCGGGCCTCCCGGCCGAGCACGTACTCGACGATCGACAGGTCGTGCGGCGCCAGGTCCCAGATCACGTTGATGTCGTGCTGGAACAGCCCGAGGTTGATCCGAATACTGTCGACGTAGTAGAGCTCGCCCAGCTCGCCCGACTCGACGACCTCCTTGATCTTCCGAACGGCTCCGTGGAAGAGGTAGGTGTGGTCGACCATCAGGACCCGGTCCTTCCGCTCGGCCAGCTCGACCAGATCCCACGCCTCGGCGGCGCTGGCGGCCAGCGGCTTCTCGACGAGCACGTGCAGCCCCGCCTCCAGGCATCTCGAGGCCAGGGCGTGGTGGGTCGAGACGGGCGTGGCGATCGCTACGGCATCGAGCGGGACCTCCAGCATGCGGTCCAGCGAATCGCACAGTTTCAGCTGGCTGTACGCCTTGCCAATCCGCTCCAACCTCGACGGATCGGCGTCGCATACGGCGACGACCTCGGAGAGAGGCGATGCCGAGATGTTCCTGATGAGGTTGGGCCCCCAATATCCGCAGCCGACGACGCCTACTTTCAGGACGCTCATGAGAGATACCTCCCGGTTCGCTGATGCAAATTAATACGCGAACTTTCACAATTATACATTTTAACAACAAGGCAACCTATGAGTGCGATGTAGTAGGGCGGTTCCAGGGCTTCTACGGTCACAAACGAGCAAGCCAGGACAGAGCCGGCGATCGAGGCGACGACGGCCCGGGCGAGTGAATTCAGGTCGGGATCCACGTCCGCCCTGCGATCCAAGGCGATGGGGATCAGGCGGCACGCGCAGGATCCGTAGTAGGAGAGGATCAGGAACAGCCCCACGAGGCCGAGTTCGGCTGTGATCTGCGCCCAGGTATTGTGGACCTCGGTTGCATGGCCCTCCTTGATCGGGTAGTCCCGTTTCACAACGATCGTCCATTGATTCGGCCCGACGCCGAGAACAGGACGCTTCCTGATCGAATCGATCGCGTACGACAGCAAACGCGAGCGACCTTCGAGGGAGGCATCGCGATCATCGGCCTCCGCGAAAATCGTCATGAAACGCTCGCGGGCCTCCGGCCCGGCCATCCGGATCCCGAGGACGAAGATTAGTGCGAAAAGGAGATAATGTGAGGCCCGCTTGGGGATCAGGGGGACGGCAATCATGCTGCTGACCAGGAGTGTGAGCATCCCGCCCCGCGAGTTGGACATCAGCACGCCGTTGATGATCAGCAACGCCGAACCCAGGCACAGGAGCCTTTGCCACCATCCCTTCGCGTCGAAGCCCAGCAGGATTGCGAGCCAGACGCACGTGTTCAGCATGATGGCGATCCCGTTGTTGTCGAAACCCCCGAATGTCCCGTACCTGATGCGATTGTAGCCGTTGTAATAACTCAGGTTGAATTCGAGGGCGATGTACCCAACGCTGAGCAGGATGACCCATGCGAGTTGCTTGAGCTTGGCGACCGAGTCGATGAGCGTGATGCCGGCGAGGATGGGCAGGACGATCTTCGCGAGCTCCTCGACGTAGGCCGTCGCGAGGCCCGTGTCCTCGGAATAAAAGATCCCGACGGCGGCCCAGACCGTGTAGGCCACGAGCGAGCCGATCGCACGCCTCGCACGCCCCAGACGCCAGTCGCCGAAGCCGGCAAGGGCCCAGCCCGCGAGCAGGGCCACCCCGACGATCCGGCTGTAGTTCCCCCCTGAGACCGACCAGGGCCAGAGGTCGTTCGGCTTGATAATTGAAAACGATATATATACTAGGAGTCCATAATATGGGCGGAAGAGGGAGACCAGCGCCCCGCCGTACGTGAGCGCGACGACCAGTATGAGGCTCTTCATCGATCGACGAGGCCATCGGCCGCGACCGGTGGCGAGGCACCAGCCAATCGGCCGAGGCTCACCTCGTAGAGGGCATAGGATCCGACCCGGAACCGCTCCCTGAGGCCACCGTCCTCGGCCAGTAGCCTCATGGCCTCGACAGGGCCGGGCCCCCCCTCATCAACGATGAGGAAATGCGGCGGCAGATCCCGGAGGGCCCGTTCCAGGGAATCGGGCCCGTCGGCCGTGAACACGCTCTCGAGCGAGTGCCTCCGACGCTCGATGGCTGAGGAGGTGACATGAAAGATGTAAGGCTGCTCGAAGTTGCAGAACAGGGTGCGGCGCTCCGCCAAGGCCGGCAACTGGAGGTCCTGCGTCGACTGGAAGGAGCGGCCGGGCCTGACGACGTCCACGAGCTGGAAGACATCCGAACGTCCCGTGTGCTTCCTTATCCAGTCGTACATCCGCATTTCTTCGAAGCCGACCACCGTGGGGCTGGGGACCCTCCTGCTCGAGAGATCCAGGTAATGATGCATGTCGGTCGCGATCGTGAGCGCTCCAAGGGAGATCGCGAGCACGCCCGCGCCCCTCAGTCGGGCCGATCGCCCCGTTTCGAGGAACGCGGCACACGAGGCCCCCGCGGCCACCACCAGGGGAATCTGCAGGGTCTTCAGCCCCTTCCTCAATGCGATGTCGGGGTCCATCCGGGCGCTCGCGAAGAACATGAAGACGATGGAGACGAGGCCGAGCCACGCGAGCGGGGCAACCCTCCCCGGGCCGAGTCGCCTCACGAGGACGACCGTACCCACAGCCCCGAAGATCAGCAGTGGGCCCAGCTCGACCAGCAAGTAGGCCGGAGCATACTTCAGCAGCAAGTGGGGGGCGATCGTCATCGGGCTCCGACCGCCGACCGGCAGGATCCCCGCTGCCATCCCGGCCGCGATTGGAGCAGCCCACGCCAGGAGGCCTGCGGTCGTCGAGGCCCACGCGACCCTCGAATGATCGGAGATGAGGAGCCGGAGCCGCGAGCAGGCGAACCAGCCCGCGCCGATCAGGCCGATGAACGAATCCGTCAAGGCCGTCAGGCCCAGCAAGGCCCCGGTCAGCAGCGCCACCCTTGTGGACGTCCGACCACAATCCGCGTGATCGATCATCATCGCGGCGACCACCATGGTCATCGCCGTGACCGCATGGGGCTCGTACAACAGGTCCCGGAACCAGGAATGGGAGATGCCGGAGTATTCCAGGGACGACGCGTTGGGGAGTAGCCTGAACACCGCCGGCGCCATGAGTTTCGTCAAATACACCAATGATATATAACTCGGCGCGAACAGTGCGATGCCGACCGCCAGCCTCGCCCCCCCGCTCACGGGGACGAAGCGCCGTATGAGGGCCGTCAAGCAGCAGACGAACAGGAAGGCGTTGGGCGGGACCACCGAGACGAGGGCGTCGCGGGCCGTCCCCCCAGTCAGGCACGCCAGGGACGCCGGCCATAGATGCGATAACCAATAGTAATGTAGCCGTTCGCCCGCGAAGAACGGGTTGGATGGAGGCAATGACCTCGTCAGCTCCGACACGACCCCGGCATGCTGGAAAAAATCTTTGTTGAAGTAAGGTACAAATGAGAACCCATTATTGACCATTCCCCCGACGCGTGCGTACGGGATCGCCATCAGGAGGATCGTCGCGGTCGCGATCTCCAGGACGCCTCGCCATGCTCGCGCGTCGTCGGCCGTCACCCCGGGCATCCGGCCGAATCGTCGATCGAGGACGACCGCGACGGCGAGGATCTCCAGGTGCGCCACGAGGCTCAGGGGCCCCGACAGGCCGACCAGGAATCCCTGGCACGCGAGCACCACGCGCAGGGATAGCAGGCCAACGACCGCCCCGATCGCGATCCCCTCGCCGGACCCGGCCATGTTCGGGACGATGGCCCGCATGATGAGGTAGCCAGCGACGGCCATCGACCCGAACGATATCCAGGCGGTCGACGCGACGATGATCGGTAGGCGGGCGGCGACGCAGAAGACGGTCGACGCCAGGATGAGGGCGATCGTCGATGCCACGATCCGTCGTGGACCGATCGATCGCATTTTCAAGGCTCCGAGGTCCCCCGCCCGAGTCATCGCCCCTGGCCTCCCCCTTCGACAAGCATGGGTCCCAGTCAGATGATGTCCGCGAACCCGCGCTCGACTCGCCTGAAGTAAGCAAACCCCACCACGAGGATCGTCACCGCCACCGCCCCGGAGACGCCCAGCGCATACCAGTCGAATGTCCCGCCGAGAATCGCGACGCGGAGGTTCTTGATCAGGCCGTAGGCCGGATTCAGCGGCAGGAGGGCCCGCCCGGTCGGGCCGACCACCGTATCGGCCTGCATGTAGATCGTCGGGGTCGCGAACATCCAGAACTGGAGCATGAAAGGTATGATGTGTCGGAAATCGCGGTATGCGACGGTCAGGGCCGACAGCAGCGTGCCGAATCCCAGTGCCGCGATCAGCAGGCCGGCGACCACCAACGGCGTCATGAGGATGCCCGCACCGGGGACGACGCCGAAGTAGAGCATGAGGGGCGCGAACAGCGCCGACGCCACCGCCAGGTCGACCACGGATGCCCCGACGGCCCCGGCCGGGATCAGGAGGCGGGGGAAGTAGATCTTCGTCACCAGCGAATGGTTCGCCACCACGCTCTGACCCGCCGCGCCGACGGCGTTGGAGAAGAAGTGCCAGGGCAGCAGCCCCGCGAACACGTACAGGGGGTAGGGCACGCCGGATTCCGGGGTCGCCACCACACGCCCAAGGAATACGGTGAACACCGCCATGGTGGCGAGCGGCTGGAGGACGGCCCAGCAGGCGCCGAGCGCCGTCTGCTTGTAACGGACCTTGATATCGCGCCACGTCAGGAAGTAGAGGAGCTCGCGGTGGCTCCAGAGCTCCCGGGCATTCAGCAACTTCCAGCCCGGCTGGGCCCCGATGACGGTCCTCGGCGGCGTGATGCTCGCCCCGAGCCCCGACGCACCGGCCGGCGAGCTGCCCTGACGGGTAATCTCGACCGTTGAACTCATAACCCCCCCAACGCTTTCGGACGATACCGGGCGCCTACCCTTCGACGACGGGGCGGCCGCGGTCGGCCCGGACTGGATCCCCGGCCCACGCCCCCATCGGGGTGCTCAGCGATCCGCCTTCTGCCACGTCACCCGCTCTACGCCCAGTAGACCCCGCACCGAGCCCAGCCAGGCCGCCGTGTTGACCATGCAGAAGTAGAAGGGGATCCCGATGACCGCCGGCCAGCGAGCGTTCGGCCGCGAGCAGCCGACCAGGGCACAGCCGTAGAAAACCCCCTGCGCGACGAGCAGCCAGGCGGCCGGATCCCTCGTCCCCGGCGTCCCCATCACGGCGAGCGAGAGGCTGCTGGCCAGCACGACCAGCAAGAACCACGGCACGAGCCATCTCAGGAATTTGTGCGAGACGTAGGACCAGAACAGCTGGGGACGCCGGGGCCCGGGGACGCCACGCGCACGGAGTAGCTCCCGGAACGCGCCGGCGGTGATCCGGACCTTCCGGCGGAACTCCTGGCGGACGTCGATCGTCGCGTTCTCCGAGGCGACGGCCTCGGGGTCGTAGATCACCCGATGGCCCGAGAGGGCGACGCCCATGCCGATGATGAAGTCGTCGAGGATGGTGTCGGGCGGGAGGGCCCTGAAGAGTCCCTTCCGGATGGCGTACATCCCCCCGTCGACGGTGACCGTGGATCCCAGGATCGACTCCTGTTCCTGCAGGAATCGCTCGTATCGATAGTACAAACCCTCGCCCTCGCCGAATGGCGCATCGACGCTGCGGATGCGGACGTCGCCGGTGACGGCGCCGACCTCAGGGTCGTCGAAGTGGGCCGCCAGGCGGCCGATCGAATCGGGCCGGAACATTACGTTCGAGTCGCAGAGCACGACGATCTCGCCCTCCGCGTCGACGACGGTGCGGTTCAGCGCGGACGTCTTCCCGGCCCGGGGGAAGAAGGCCCTCAGCTTGACCCCCCGGGGACCGTATACCCGGACGATCTCGTCGGTCCCGTCGTCGCTACCGTCGGAGGCCACGACGATCTCCAGCCGGTCGCGAGGATAATCGATCGACAGGCTGTTCTCGAGCTTCTCGCCGATGACCTTCGCCTCGTTGTAGGCCGGGATGATCAGGGTGATCGACGGCCGCCTGCCCCCCGTCGGCGGGGGTGCCCCCCCCCTGAGGCGACGACGCCGGGCGGCCCCGGCCAGGCCGAGCAGCATGGCATAGCCCACGTAGACGTAGAGGATCACGCCCAAGGCGGCACCGAGTAAGACCCAGAGACAGGCGGTCAACCAGCCACCGTCGCCAGCGATCATCGGCAGGCGTCTCCTCGATCGGGCCGAACCGTTGTGAGCGAGATCGGCCCCCGATCGCCCCCCGACCGACTCGGCCGCCGAGGCACCGACCCGCGAGCATCGCCTCCTGACGCATCACCTCTCGGTTGGGCCCGGACTCCCACGGCGAGTCCCCAGGCCCTGACGGGCCCCCCGCGCGGGCTCCTCGGCCGCGACCGGCCGGGGGGTGATGCCCCGCCGAGTGCCGGCGGGCCCCCAGAGTCAGGCCGGCTGGGCCTGGGCCTGGGCCGCCCCCATCACCGAGACGCGTTCCGACCCGCAGGTGCATTCCATCGCGTCGACCGAAGGCATGCCGAACAACGCTCGCATCGCCGCGAAGGGGACGCCGATCACCCCGAGCCCGGTGCAGATGACAATCTTCAGGTCGAGCAGGGGGTTGAGACGCCCGATGTAGTAGAGGTCGCACATCAGCTTCCGCTCGACCCCCGTGAGGTCGGTATCAGGTGGCAACTGGACCTGCGCCAGCCCGGTGATGCCGGGGAGCACCCGGAGGCGATCCCGATAATACGGGAACGCCTTCTCGAGGTTGGACACGAACTCCGGCCGCTCCGGGCGCGGCCCGATCAGGCTCATCTCGCCGCGCAACACGTTCCAGAGCTGGGGCAATTCGTCGAGATGCGTCTTGCGGAGGATGTCGCCGACCGGCGTGACACGGGGGTCGTCGGCCGTGCACCAGCGGGGGCCGGTCGACCTCTCGCAGTCGTTGTACATCGACCGGACCTTGTAGATCCGGAAGCGCTTCCCGTCGAGACCGACCCGCACTTGGGAGTAGATCGCAGGGCCGCGCGACGTCAGCCTCACCAGGGCCATCGCGACGACCAGGAAGGGCAGGGCCAGCAGGAGCAGCACCGATGCGATCAGGCGATCCGCGAGGGTCTTGAACCTGACGTATCCCTCGTGGCCGGGGCGCACGCCTGGCGTCCCGTAGCCCCAGTGTGCCGGGCACTCGCAGTGCGTCGCCCTCCAGCCGAATCCTTGCATCCTGTTCATCTCTTCACCCCCGACAAGTAGTGATAACGGTCATCAGACAGATTCGGGTCATCCCGGACCCCTGAGACGACCGCCCCCAGGATCCGCACGCCCAGCGTCGCGAGCCGCTCGTAGGCCTCGCCGACGTCGGGCGCCCTGCTGACGAGCCGCAGGACGCTGAGCAGCGCCGCGTCGACGTGCTGGCTCAGCATCAGGGTGTCCGTCACGATCAGGGCGGGGGCCGAGTCGACGATGATGAACTCGTACCGCCCCCTCAGGTCCTGGATCAGCCGGGGGAATTCCTCGCGGGCCAGCGCGTCGACCGCCGCGGCGTCGCAGCACCCGGCCGGCAGGACCTCGAGCGGGGACGCGGCCGTGGCGTGCACCGCGTCGTCCAGGGCCACCTCGCCGCGGAGGACCTCGCAGAGCCCGGGCGCCAGCGGCTCGTCCATCAGCAAGTGGATCGCCGGGCTCCGCAGGTCGCAGTCGAGCAGCAGGGTGCGGCGGCCGGCCCGGGCCAGGCTCGTCGCGAGATGGCACGACAGCGACGACTTGCCCTCGCCCTTCGTCGCGCTGGTGACCATGATGACCTGGAGCGGTTCGACCTGGCTGGCCCGCAGCAACGCCGTGCGGACCGCGTCGACCGACTCGATGAGGGCGCGACGCCGGACGGCCGTCGCGCCCCCCCGATCGCCCCTGGGCGACGTCGGCAACGCCCCGACGACGCCGATGCCGAGCCTCCCGGCCACCTCGGCGGTGGCGTCGATCCGCTGGGCGCGGAACTCCCACAGGGAGACGAGGCCGACGAAGGCGCCCATCGAGGCGACCGCCGCCATCGCGCAGAACTTGTAGCGCTCCATCGGGTCGGCCGGCCCCTGGGGCTTGGCCGGCTCCAGCAGCCGGATCCTCGGGGGCGCCTCGAGCTCGACGGTCACCGCCCGGACCTCGGACCCGACGGCCCGGGCGACCTCGGTCGACAGGTCGATCTCGTCCTCGACCCAGTGGAGGTCGAGGGACTGGATCCCCAGGGTCCCCATCTCTTGCTCCAGGGATGCGATCTCTTCGCGCAGGATCCGCTCCTGCTCCTCCAGGATCTCCAAGTAGCGCCCCGCCTGCTCCAGGCCCGGGTCCCGGGCCGCCGGCCGATCCCCCGATTGCTGCGCCCCGTGGAAGCCCCGCAGCTCCTCGTACCGCATCCTCAGGGATTCGGCCAGCGAGGCCACGGCCTGCTCGAGCCGCTTCCTGGAGGGCTCGCCGGGATTCCGGACGATTCGCCTGACCTGCTCGAGCCTGCCCGAATACTCGGCCAGGTCGGCCCGCAACTTCGCGACCACCGGGTCGCGCCCGATGAGCCCCTCGAAGCCCAAATCGCGGTGGGCCGCGGCGGCGGGCGTGGCGGCATCCTCGGCGAGCACAGTCACCTCGGCCCTCGCCTTGCGGATCTCGGACTGGAGCTGGACGAGTTCGCGGCGGGACTGGCCGAGGTGCTCGGCGACCATCTGCTGCCTTAGGGCCGAGCCCTTCTGGTCGCTCGCGCCCGCCGACTGGGCCTGCTCGCGGTAGTCCTCCCGCTTCGCCCGGAGCTCTTCCTGGTACTTCTCGAAGAGCTGCTCGAGCCGCTCCAGCCGCTCGACCCGCTCCTGCTCCTCCTGCCGGACGATCTGCTCGAGGTACGCCTCCGTCACGGCGTTGACGACCGTCGCGACGGCCTCCGGGTTGCCGCCGCTCATCGAGATGGTCAGGATCTCGGAATTCCCGAACTCGGTGCGGAGGCGTTCGCGGAGCCAGGCGACCGGGTCGGTGCGGCTCCTGACCATCTCGAGCGAGCCGATCCCCGACTTCTTCAGCGCGGCCTCGAGGACCTTGTTGCTCCGGATCAGGGTGGTCTGGGTATGCTGGTAGATCGCGTACGAGACGCCGCTCTCACGGGTCTCGAAGAGGTCGCGCGGCCGCTTCTCGGCGACGTGCACCAGCGACCGGGACGAGTATTCCGCCGGGGGCATCGCGACGAAGGCGACCGCCCCGGCCGCCGCCCCGAGCAGGATCGCCCCCGAGACGGCCAGCTTCCACCGGAGCCGCAACGCACGGAGCAACGCCGGCACGTCCAGCGTCCTCCCCTGTGCCTGCGGCCGGCCGGCCGGGCCTTGCCGGGCGGGGGCCCGGGCCGCGTCATGCGGCGCCGCCCCCCCTGGGCTCGCCTGGGGCGAGCCGGGGTGCATCCTGGCGATCTCTTGGGGATGTGGCTGCGGTTGACCGTCCATCTCGCTCCAAGTCGCCGACTTGTGGCGTGGCATCCAGGCTGCGAACGGCCGGCGCGCACTTCGTGCCCGTGGGTTGTCATCCCCCACCCGAGCGGCACCTCGGCGCGCACCGCCATCGCGACGTTTTCTACCGGGTGCGCGACGACAGAGTGTCGGGCGGGGCGCGTGGCGATGAGCGATGTGATGAGAGGCCCGGGCCGTGCGGCCCCGCGCCCCTCCGGATGTTCCCTAACGCATCTCGTCTCGATCGGGAGGCAACTTCGGCCCGATCTCGCTCGCCACCTCGCTACCGAACAGGCGTTTGATCACCCCTGGCACTCGTAGTTCATCGTCGTCCCGTCGCAAGGCTAGTCCGCAACTCATCACGTCGGGGGCCATCGACTACCATCTCGCCCGACGCCCTCCGATGTCATCCATTGATACCAGCAGGACGGGCGGTTTCAACCGAAAATTTCCCTCGGGTGCTGCGATCCGCAGGTCACGCCATATTAGAAGAATAGCCAGCCATAAACAGGAATGAGTTTATTTTTATACCCGACCCAGCAGCTTCCCGCATAACTAAAACAATCTCTTTGCACTAACACTAAATAATACGATTATATCTTTAATAAATTAACTTAAATTTAATTAAGTTTGCTTGCGAGTTTTTGCCGTTCGGCCCGGCGGCCGACGCCGGGCGTCCCCACATCATGACCCCACGGCGGTCGCCCGAGGGCGTCTCCCGCCGCGGCCTCGGGGTCGCCGCCCAATCCCCCTAGCAATTCCTCGGTTAGGGCCTCCCGAGGTGGGCCGGCGCGGCCCAACTGGGGGCCGCTCGGGGACGGCGTCCGCATGACTTATTCTATTGATGCAATGAGAAATGCACCCGTATGGGGCCCGGCCGCGGGCCCGCGTCGATCTCCTCTCGTCGGTGAATTGGACGGCGACGGGTTCCAGATCCCATTGTAAGCTAAGCTTGCCTGCGATCGTCGCCACCGCGACGCCAACCGCCGGCGTCCCGACCGTCTCCGGGGCCCGGGTATGGACCCCTCGGGATCCCCGGTTCCGCCAGAAGACAATCAACGGACACATGGATGAAACATTGGGAGGACGCGACGAGTCCCTCCTGCGTGGAGTCCTTGATATTGTCGGCGCGAAACTTGCGCAGACACGCGTTCGAGGCCGCGATCGGGACACATCCCGGCCGTGCATGGGTGGCGGCCTGGCGCCCTATTAGGCGCGAGATGCTGGTGCTCAGGGCCGTGGACGCTTGAATTCTATGGCGATCTTCGAGGGGTGGCGAAGCCAACTTGGGGGCGTCGCCCCCGGGAGAATCCGAACGCCTGTCAGGGAAAACGGCCGATGCTTGATGAAAAAAATCAACGTCGCCCCGACGCGGTGCTGGGTCGCCCCATCCGCCTCGCGGACGGCCAGCGGTGGATTTTCCCGGATCCCCCGACCCGGCCGGGCCCCGGGGAGGACGAGACAGGGGGGCTCCGGGAGTCGGATTACCTCGCGATGGTCGCCGAGGTCGCGGAGTCCGACAGCCAGCCCGACCGGCTCCGGAACGAGCTCGCGTTGATGATCCACCTGCTCACCCGGAATTACGACCTTGAGCCGGCCGATGTCAAGGCGCTGCTCCGATTCCCTGAGGACGACCCGGGACACGCCGAATTCCGGGATGTGTCCCGGCAGGTCGCGGCCGAGCACGTGCGATGGTATTGCGGCCAGGATGCATCCGGTTGCCGCGACCTGCAGGGACGCCCCTGATGGGCGGGACCGGTGTTCAACTGCGGACGATCGGGCCGGCCGGGGATTGGCCACGGCGTTCAGGGCGGGCCCCCCGGCAACGATGCCTCCGGTCGTCGACGGGGCAGGGGGCCTGGGACGCGGTCACGGCCCCGCCCCCCCCGAGATCAGGTCGATGATCCGACGCCATCGGCTCTGCCGTTCGGCCTCGAGCCGGGCGATCCGCTGGCAGATCGCGTCGTGCAGGTCGCGGCCGGCCGCACCCCCCGTCGGGTCGGGCGGCGAGGGCGAGGATGGGGACCGGGTGTCCCCCTCCCGAGGGGCCGATGGCGGCGCCCCGGGGGAGGGCCCCGGGCCGGGGGGGGGCGGGCCCGCCGGCCGATCGCCCGACTGCAACGAGCGCAACTCCAGGCCGAGTTCCCGGATCCGGTCAAGCTCCTCGCCCACCCGGTCCATCTGGTCGCGTTGCATGGCGCCGAAGGTCCGGAACATGGTCATCATCGCCTCGTGGAACTGCTCGAACATCTGCAGCTGCATCTGCTCGAGTCGGCCGAGGTAGGCTTCCAGGTCGCCGGGCCGGCCGGCCATCCCGGGCAGCTCGACGACCGGACGGTCGATGACCGGGGCGGGGGGGCGTCGACGGCGGGCGACCTCGGGGAGCTGGTCCCGGGGGAGGCGGGGGAGGCTTGCCGGGGCGTCGTCGTTGCTGCAGGGCCGGGGCGGGTCGGCCGGCCTCACGATCATCCGGTAGCGGCCGACGTGCAAGCTCGCCCCCGGATCGAGCCGGGCGATCCGGGCCCGGGCTCCTTCGAGGCGGATCCCCTCTCGGCTGAGCAAGTCGACGGCCCAGGGGCCCTCGGGCGTCCGCACCAGGGCGCAATGGAACCGAGAGACGCCGTCGTCGTCGATCCGCAACCGGCAGTCGGTCGACCGGCCGACGAGCGTCAGGATCCGGCCGATCCGCCATCGGGCCGCGCCCCCGGGGTGGTTCGGGAATTCCAGGGCCGCGTCGGGCCACGACGCCGGCCCCCGGTCGGTCATCGGGTTGGGCCGGCCGTCGGGGTCGTCGCCGGTCGTCCCCAGGACGTCGACAACGACCCGGAAGGGACCGAGGTCGATCGCCTCGCCGCGCCCGAGCCATCCCATCGGGGCGACGACCCCGTCCTGGGCGACCCCCGCCCGGCTCCCCAGGTCGACCCAGAAGATCCGGCCGGCGACCACCTGGAGGTAGGCGTGTCGGCGGCTGATCGCGTCGTGGTCGAGGACGATGTCGGCCTTCGGATCCCGGCCGATCACCACGAAGGGCGTCCGCACGACGCGACGGATCTCCCCGGCGCCCGACCCGTCGTCGGCCCGGACCTCGAGCGGCCCGACTGCCCCGCAGACCCCCCAGAATCGCTGCATCAACCCTCGATCCACGGCGACAGGCCCCGTCCCCGTTGCGGCTTGCGATCGAATGGCTCATGCGTGCAGCATTCGCCCAGCCCCATTATCGCGGCCCCGGGAAGCCGGCGATAGCCGATCCGGGCCGATCGTGCCCCGATCGGTCGGCCGGTTCTCCCCGGGACTCCTCCCCGATGCGTCGACCGCCCGGGGACGGTGGGGACCCGGGCGATCAGTCGCGGGCCAGCTCGATCCGCCAGCCCTCGAGCTCGACGGCCGCCCCCCGGCCCAGGAAGTGGACGGCGACGACGAAATGGTCGCGGTTGCCGCGCTGGGTGACGATCCCGACGAGCCCCTCCAGCGGCCCGCTCAGGATCCGGACCCGGCTGCCGACCGGATACGTTGGCTCCGGGGCCACCGGCAGGCCGGAGGAGAGCATCCGGTGGATCTGGGCCAGCTCGACCTGGATCCTCCCCTGGTCGTCGACCGCCAGGACGGCGACGAGCTGGCCGCCCTGGAAGGACTCGATCCGCTGCCGGGAATCGCTCAGCAGGAACAGGTATCCGGGGAACAGGGGGATGACCGATCGGGTCTTGCGGCCGCCGGGCGTGCGGCTCTCCTTGAAGACCTGCGGCAGGTAGTGGGCCAGCCGACGCTCACGGAGGAACCGGGCGGCGGCCTTCTCCTGGCGAGGCTTGGTGTGCAAGCACCACCACCTCGCGGCCTCGTCCTCGTCGCCGGGGGCCGCGTCCGGCTCGGGGACGGGGTCGGGGGCCGGCCGATCGAACAGGTCGGGCGGGTAGAGGTCCGGCTCGGCGGGCAGGAGCGGCATGGCGGGGGTCATCTCCGTCGGATCGGGGGTGACCGGGTGCAGGCCCGTCTCGCCTCGGCCCTCCTGTCGGCTGCGCGCCGGGAGCCTCGGGGCGAGATCGGCCGGGGCGTTCATCTTTGAGACGATCGACCCTTGCGATCATAAGGCGACGGCCCCCGCGGAGGCCAGGGGATCTGCTCCCAGGGCAGGACGATTGCAACGCCCATCTCGGCTGCCACCTTGTTGACGGGCGGGATTGTCTCCTTTCCCGGGATGGTCTCCTGCCCATGACTCCCTCCGCCTCCGGTTCGCCCCCGTTCGCCTCCCGGATGCTGAGCAACCTGCGGTATCGCCACCCCTCCGCCGGCCTGATGGCCCTGACCTTCCTCGGCCTGCTCTACCGCTAGGCCGACTCGCGGCCATCACCCGCCGGGCGCGCCACCCCTGGGCCGGTCTGGCCGGGCTGCTGGGCTTCACCCATCCCTACTCCCCCACCGGGCGGCCCTCAACCGCGACCGAAGACAGGTCCGGCCGCCACAGCCACCGCCAGCCCCGACGCGGACGGCCACCTCGAGGCCGTTCCACGGCCCGCCGTCGTCGGGGCGTCCCCGCGGCGCCTCGGACATGACGGCCTGCCGATCATCCGAGGGGGGTATTATCCTGACCTTTGCTAGTAGCGGTCCTCGTCAGGCCACCATCTCACGGTTGTCGAACTGTTGAACGGGATTGAAGGGGGCGGTTCCCCGGTCGCCCTGGCCTGCCCGGTAGGGCAGGGGCGCCTGGGCCGCGATGGGGCCGCAGCCGCGGCGGGCCGGACGGGCCGCCCGGCGAGGCGTCGACCCGCCGGGGCCGGCCCCGCTCGACGTTTCGACTGACGGGCGGTCCTCCCCGTCCGAGGGCACCTCGGCCCGGTCAGGGGCGAGAGGACCGACCGGGTCCCGGGCTCCGGATTGATCGCCGGGCTGCGGATCAGTCGTCGAAGAGCAGGGGGCCAGCTCGTGCAGGCTGTATCGCCCTGAGTTCTCTGGACGGGGACTTGAGGCTACTCACGCCGCTGTCGGGACGCCACCGTTCCGGTCCCGTCGGACCTGGCTCGGCGGCCTGTGGCCGTGGCGACCGATCTGCCATCGCTCGTCGTACGTCCGCTCGAACTCGCCCAACGCCTCGACCAACTCGGCCACCGGGGCGAACGTCCGGACCCAGAGCAGCTGCCCCTTGGGCGTGCGGATGAACCGCTCGGCGCGGCCGTCCCCCTGCGGCTCCCGCACGAAGCCCGGCGCGCTGGCCATCCCCAGCAAGGCCGGCTCCCGCCGGAAGTCGTCGCCGAGGTAGTTGCTCCCGTGGTCGTGGCGGGTGGTCAGCCCACGGGCGACCCCGGCCCCGAAGCCGCCGAAGTGCCCCCGCACCCCCTGCCGCAGCGGCCCCAACGCCTCGAACCGGTCGCCCCGCTTGGCGGCGTGCAGGCCGACGCATTCGCACGTGCGGTGGTCCACCGCCACGAAGACGTGCACCGCGCCCTCGCCGGTGGTGACGGTCGTGGTCCTGTCGGTGCCCCACAGCGCGTCCGGCTCCTCGGCCGTGATCGTGCCGTCGTGGGCCTTCGGGCCGCGGGCGTGGCCGCCCCGGCGGGGGGCCCGGAGGTGGTGCCCCCGCATCGGCCGCCGCACCCGCCCGGACGCCGTGCGGATGCCCTGAGGCCGCAGGCGGGCCCAGGCCTTGCGGTAGCCCTCGCCGGTGAACGGGCTCTCGGCCGGCACCCGGCGGATGTGGACCACCAGCCCCTCGTCGGTGGCCGCCCCGGCCGCCCCGGCCGGCCCCCGCTTCCCGGGGGCCGGCCGCTGCTCCGGCGGGACGGCCTCCCGGGCCTTGAGGGCGTCGGCCGTCGCGCGGGCCAGGCCGAAGATGCGGCAGGCCCGCTGCATGCCGTACCGCTTGCCGGTCGAGGGGGAGGCGGACCGGCTCAGGTGCTCCGCCTCCCCGACGCGAAAGGGCGGCCGCCCTCCAGGTGCCGGCACCTCATGCCGAGCGGCTGGCGATCCATCGTCAGCTGGCCGACCTCGGCCTGGAGCCGGGCGATCAGCTGGTCCCGGTCGTCGGCCGGCCGGCCCTCGAGGGCCGCCGTGCCGCCGTCGAGGAAGCCGTCCCGCCAGGAGGAGAGGGTGGCGGCGGTGACGCCCAGCTCCCGGGAGAGGGTGTCGAGGTCCTCGCCCCGGAGCAGGCGGACGACGGCCTCGGCCTTCCGCCTGGCGGGGAAGCGGCCCCGATCGGGCGACTCAGGTGTGCTGCGATTCTGGGTCACCTCGGGCACTCCTTGCTGGGCCATTATGGCCCATGAGAGTGCCCTGAGAAAATCTCAGGCGAAGGAGTAGATTCGCTTGCCGTTGATCTCGACCAACCCCAGGCCCTTGGCCTTGAGATGGCGATACTTGGGGACGCGACGCGGGCGCATGAGAGCGATCCTGGCTGTAAGCATCCCTGGAGACGCATTCAACCAGCCTCAGGCTCGTATCGCGTGTCGATCGCTTCTTGTTCGCTCATCCGGGAGAAACCGGATAGAAATCCCAATCGCACTCAGGAAGAGATACGAACCCCAGGCTGGCCCGATAAGAGAGGGAGCCGAAACCAGGGAGGGGAGCGGTGGGAAGCGGAGACGGACGGCACCCGGCTGGTCGAAAGAGCTACAAGTAGCGCTTTGGCGTCAGCTTTAGGGCCGCACATCCTCACGGTGAAGATATCTTTAAACTATTATTTGAGAATGACTTGCGTTTAGTCGTGGCGAGAGGATTTGAACCTCCGACCTCACGGACCCGAAGCGCTGAAACCCGCCTGCTGCTTTACCGCTAAGTGGTGCATCCGGCAAGAGGACTGACGCCCGCGGTCTGACGTAGGAGGGGTGTGGCCTTCGCGCGAAGGGAGGTGCACCCATGACCCTCACCCAAGTCACGCCCCGCGAACTGACCCCCGAGGGACGTCAGGCCCTCCAACAGCTTGCGTCCTCTCGGACCGCCCAGGCCCGCCTCGTCGAGCGGGCCCGGATCCTCCTGGCCATCGCCGACGCAAGGCGACCCAGCCAGGTCGCCGAGGGCCTGGGCGTCTCCCGGCCGACGGTCTACACCTGGAGCCATCGCTTCGATGACCGCGGGCTCCACGGGTTGGAGGACCAGCCCCGGGCCGGGCGCCCACCGACCTATACGGCCGAGCGACGCGCCGAGGTGATCGCCGCGGCGTCGACCGACCCGAGGAGCCTGGGCCTGCCTCTCGCGTGCCGGGCGCCCGATCGCCTGCAAGCCTACCTCAACGAGCAGAGGGGCATCCCGATCCGGCGCAGCCGCATCGACGAGCTCCTCCTGGCCGAGGGCCTGCGTTGGCGCCATCAGGGGGCCTGGTTCGGCGAGCGGGTCGATCCCGCCTTCGCCGAAAAACGGGGATCATCGAACGGCTCCACACGCCGCCGCCGCCGGGCTCCGTCGTCGTCTGCCCCGACGAGATGGGGCCGGAGAGCGCCAAGAGCTTCCCGGGCCAGCGACTCGTCCGGGCCGAACCCCGGGCGGGGGCCGAAGGACAAGCCCGAGCGGCCGAACGAGCCCGGCAGGAGGTCGACTACGGCCGCCGCGGCGAGGGGTACATCTTCGGCGCGTTCCGCCCGGCCACCGGCGAGGCGATGACCCGCCCGTACCCGAGCCGGAGTGCGGCGAGCCGGGCCGACTTCCTCGCCCGGGTCGACGGATGGGTCCCGGCGGAGGCGGGACGCGTCTATGCGATCGTGGGCAACCTGCAGGCGCATCGGGCCACCGATGTGCTGCCGTTCGCGTCGGCTCACCCGCGGTGGGGGCTCGTCTCCCGGCCGGTGTACGCGGCGTACCTGAACCTGATCGGACCCTGGTGGGAGGTCCCGCGGAGCCTGGCGCTGAAGGGGCGTCGGTTCGAGACCTGGGAGGAAGTCTGCCGGGCAGCCGAGGAGGCGACGGCCTACTGGAACGGGCATCGGCATCCGTTCGTCTGGGGCCGCCGACGGCGACACCGGCCGCGCCGCCGGCCGGGCATCGCGGCCGTCCCCGGTATCAGACGACTTGCCGGATGAACCACTTAGCCGACGCATCAGTCCACCTCCAGAGCCCTGCCCGGTAGGCGTGTTGCTCCGGCCCCAGGTCGGCCTCGGAGATCGGCTCCAAGACCGGGACCACGGCCATCTGCGCCACGCGATCCCGGATCGTACCGATGCCCAGCGGTCGTCGCTTGCCATCGCCTTTCGGGATGAACACGCGCCGGGCCGGCTGGGGGCGGTACGACTTCGCTCTCAATCCCGCCGCCGGTTCGCCCAGCCGCCGGTCCAGGCCGTACGCCTCGATGTCCGCGAATGTCTGGCGATCGACCCCCGGCACGCCGCCGTCGGCACGGCAGCGGGCGTCGGCCCATCCCAGGGCGTCCCTGCGGTACATCTTGTCGTACAGCGCGTAGGACCGATAGCCGGGCGATCCCTTCGCCTTGGCGTGCAACGCCTCCTGGGACTCCTGAACCTTCGGTGGAGGTGGTAGGCTCACGGCCAATCTCCCGGCTCTCATGCCCCTTCGGACGCTGGTCTCGGACTCGGGCCCCTTCCCTCCGCAGGAATTACCCGCCCTCGACGGTACTACGGGCCTGTCCCTCACCCCGGGCGGACCGGCCCGGCCCTCACGGGCTTCGGGTCGGCGGTCACGTCCGCCACCGCGCGGGGCTTCACGTGTCGTGCCGGGTCTCCCTGTGCCGGCATGCCGTCGCCACTACCCCGGAGGGACCGCTGGGTCGGATCGCTCGTGAGGCGGCCCTTGCACCGCCTCATTTCTCGCCAGCGGCGGCGGCCTTCCCCGTTATGTCGGCGGGTCGGCCCCCTCGTCATTTCTCTCGGGGCCTGCTCGGCGTTCACGCGCGTTACGGCCTGCCTGCTCGCCGAGTCGCCGGGGCGACCCGTTGTCTCGGAGGCTCCGACGGCTTCGTTAGCTCTGCCGCCGCTCCGATAGCTTCCGGCTGGAGCGATCGAGTTGGCCGGGTGGGACTTGCACCCACCGGATGACCCGCACCTTTCCACGTCGCTCAACTTAATGTTGATTATCGGACGGTCGCTAATCCGTGCAACCGTCACATCCTGGCCGACCGCGGCGCCCGGTTCTTCCGTCGCCATATCTCGCTCAGGCGGCGGGCAATGAGCACCCGCAGCAACGACCTCAGGGCCCAGAGCGACGGCAACTGCATCGCCTCGACGGGCCCCGGGAGATCGGCCAGGATCTCTTCCGTGAGCTCGGCCAGCTCCGGGGGCCGCCACCCCCCCGGCCCCAGCCTCCGCAGCTCGACCCGATATGCCCAGGGGAGGCAAGCCCGGCAGACCCGCTCCCAGGCCGCCCGATCCTCCGCCCGCGCCATCTCGAACAGGGCCTCCTCCCGGCCCCACGGCTCCCCCAGCCGACCGACCTGCGATCGGAGCCGCACGAGGTGATCGCAGGCCATCCGATCCCCGGTCCGCGCCGCGTCGAGCACCCCATCGGGCGGCCGCCCTCCGCGACTCTCCCCCAGGTCCCCCACTCGCACGAACAGGGCGGCGAGCCGGCGATCCTCGCGATCCAGCGCCTCGCCGATCGCCGCCGAGGTCGGCGAGTCGGCCCGCCCGAGCAGCCAGGCTCGGAGCTGGTCGAGCGTGATGTCCATGTGGCCTCCCGGTGATCGGGCACGGGCGACGGGGCACACGAGGACGGCCCCGATGTACGTGCCTCGATTCTCGCCCCATCCCGGCCCCGGGGGAATGGGCCACGCCAGCGGGCTCAGGCACGACCCTGCGTGGACCGATCGGGATTCGGCCGGAGACGGCGGTGGCATGCGAGGCAGATGCTCAGGTGACGGGGGATGGCAGCAGCAATCCGGTGATGTCCAGCTCGGCGACCACCCGGCCGTCGAGAACGAGCGGGATCGCCTCGTCGCGCTCGTAGGATTGGACCTGGCGGCAGGCCGGCCACTCGCCACCGACCTGCTCGGCCTGGGCCTCGATCCGCATGCCGCAAAGGTCGACGACCCAGGGCGCCGGCACGCTCCCGGCGAAGGCGGCGATCACCGGGACGAGGTCGTCGCCCGGGCCGGGGTCGAAGATCTCGACGGCCAGGCCGGCCTCAGCCCCCATCAGATGCCGGTCGGGCAAGGAGCCGGGCGCCCCCCGGAGCACCGCCAGGCTCACATCCGGCATGTGGTGCGCCCCAGTACCCGGGGAAAGCCGAAGGCGACGTGCCAGCCGTCGGGCGGGACCGGGTACAGGATGTTCAGCATCAGGTCCTGGACCTGGACGTGGGTCGGGCTCTTGATCGGTCGCTCCGCGGCCAGCACGGCCCTCCCGCCCTCGCGACGATCTCATCGGGGCCGATCGCCGTGCGCGCCTCATCCGCCCGGCTTTGTCCGAGGGCCCGGCGTCGTGGTAGTCTGGGTCCGGGAGCGAGGGGAACGACCCTGGCCGTCCCCCGTCCCCGGCCGAGCGGACCGGAAGGGGCGGGCGCCCCATGCCCGAGGCCGAGGCGCGGAGGACGACGATGCCATCACCGTTCCCGGGCATGAACCCGTTCCTCGAACGCGACGACGTCTGGCCCGACCTCCACCACCGGCTCATCGACCGCCTGGCCGAGACGATCGCCGACCAGGTCGACCCGCGCTACCTGGTCAAGATCGAGGAGCACCTCTACGTCCAGGACGCCCCGGAGTCGGCCCATCGCGCCGGCCCCAGGGCCGACGTCGGGGTCAAGCCGGGCGGCATGCCCGTCCCCGCCGGGCCGAGCCTCGCCGTGCTCGAGGCGCCGGCCCGCATCCGCCTGCCCTGGCCCGACGTCGAGTATCAGGCCTATCTCGAGGTACGCGACCGCTCCGCCCGGGAGCTGGTCACCGTTCTGGAGCTCCTGAGCCCCACGAACAAGGGCCGGCACCGCGATCAGTACCTGCGCAAGCGCGAGCTGGTGCTCGCCAGCACCGCGCACCTCGTCGAGATCGACCTGCTCCGGGGAGGCGACCCGATGCCCGCCCCGGATCGACCCGGCTGCGACTACTCGGTGACGGTCAGCCGGGCCGAGCGGCGCCCCGAGGCGGACTTCTGGCCGATCGGCCTCCGGGAGCGGCTCCCCATCATCCCGGTCCCGCTCCGCTCCCCGGACCGGGACGCGACGCTCGACCTCCAGGAGTTGCTCCACCGGGTCTACGATGCCGGCCGCTATGCACAATACGCCTACGAGGGGCGACCGCAACCGCCACTGGGTCCCGACGAGGAGGCGTGGGCCCAGCAGCTCCTGCCGAACCGGGCGTGATGCCCGCGCGTCCCCCGGGGTCGGGCGTTTTACGATGTCGTCACGCGCCGAACCCTGCCCTGTCCCGCCCTGTCCTTTGGACACCATGCTCGTCGGCTCTCTGACGAGACGCCGGATCACCGCGCAATGACGTGATCGCGGCATGACCGCCTCCCCTTGCAGGCGGCCCGGGACAGGCGCCGACGACCGACGGGCCGCCCCCGACGGCCCGAGCGTCCCGCGACGTCGCCCGCCCGGCCGAGGCTCCCCGGGCGGACTGCGCGGCCGTACGGCCGTCGGCGGCGCGGTCGTCGCGGCAATCCTTTCGGGGCGATTTGACAGCGTGCGTTGATGAACCTAGAGATCCGGCAGCGGCACTGATACCGGCATCGGCGGGGCGACGAAGCCGACGCGAGACGGGCAACGCCGAGGGCCGCCCGACGTCGGGCGAGGGCCGCCGCGAGCGAGGGGATCGAGCCACGAGCGCGCGGCGGCGTCGCGGGGTGCCGGGGGTTCTCACCGAGAGAAAGGGGCCATTGATGCAGATGTCTCAGATCGTTGCGAAGCCCCGCCGGGGCTTCACGCTGGTGGAGCTGGCGGTGGTCGTCGTGATCATCGGCGTGCTGGCCGCCTTCGGCGTCCCGCGCTTCCTCCAGTCCGTCGAGCGGTCCAAGGCCGCCGAGGCCTTCGCCTATTGCTCCGCCGTCCGCACGGCCCAGGAGCGGTATCACGCCCGCGAGGGCACCTACGCCAGCGACCTGACCACGCTGGACATCCAGGCCCCCACGCCCAAGTACTTCACCGTCGGCACCGTCGCCGCCGGCAGCACGGGCGAACTGGCCGACTCGTGGACCCTGACGCTGACCCGCTCCGGCTCGTCGGCCGGCTACGGGGCGTACGAGGTCACCTACACCGACCAGGGCTACGACGCGGCCAACAGCACCATCGACGCCGAGATCAACCCGATCGGCGGCAGCACCACCTGATCCCAGCCCGCCGCGAGATCGCCCGGCCGGCCGACGCCCCGTCGTCGGCCGGCCGGGCGTCGGGGCGGCCCTCTCCGGGGATCGGCGAGGTGGCCCCCCTCGCCTCGCCGGGATGACCGACGGCAAGCCGCGGCGGGCCCCGGGATCCGGCATCGGCGTTCGAACGGCACGAGCGGGTCGGGCCATCGGGCCGGAGTCCCCGGGATCGGGTGCCCCGTCCGCCATCGGGAGGGAGACCCGGGGGCGGCGGCGTCGCGGGGTGCCGGGGGTTCTCAATGAGATGAGGGGTGAGTTCGATGCAGCAGCAGCAGCAGACACGTCGATCCGTCTCGAAGCCCCGGCGGGGCTTCACGCTGGTGGAGCTGGCGGTGGTCGTCGTGATCATCGGCGTGCTGGCCGCCTTCGGCGTCCCGCGCTTCCTCCAGTCCGTCGAGCGGTCCAAGGCCGCCGAGGCCTTCTCCTACCTGAGCGCCGTCCGCACGGCCCAGGAGCGGTATCACGCCCGCGAGGGCACCTACGCCAGCGACCAGGGCGACCTGGACATCCAGGCCCCCACGCCCAAGTACTTCAGCATCGGCACGATCGGCCCCGGCGGCACCTCCGACCTGGAGGACTCGTGGACCCTGACGCTGACGCGCTCCGGCTCGTCGGCCGGCTACGGGGCGTACGAGGTGACCTTCACCGACCAGGGCTACGACGCCGTCAACAGCACCATCGACGCCGAGATCAACCCGATCGGCGGCAGCACCACCTGATCGCGATCCGGCGCGGACGCCCGGCCGGCCCGCCCGATCGGGGCGTCGGCCGGCCGGGGGCCGGGACGGCGACCAGACGTCGCGGACCTCCCGACGAGGCCCGGCGCCCGACCCGGGCGCCGGGCCTCGTCCGCTGACCGGCCCGCCCGGCCGCCTCCCACCCCTCGAATCGAATCGACCCGACCCGAGGCCCCCCCGATGAAGGCGATGCTGGCGAAGTTCCCGAGGCGGAGGGCCATCGGCCTGCACGTCGGCGACCGCGAGGTCGCCCTCTGCCGGATGGCCTTCACGCCGCTCGGCCCGGTGGAGGTCGACCGCCGGGTCGAGCCGAGGGATCCGGGGTCGCCGACGGCGGCGATCCGCCGGCTGATCGAGCCGCTCCGGGCCGGCCGGGAGTGGCGACGGGTGCCGATCGCCGTGGGGATGCCCGGCATGGGGGTCTTCTTCTCGACCCGGCCGGTGCAGGGGCAGCGGGCGGCCGAGGACCAGTCCCCCCAGGTCCTGCTGCACGAGATCCTCCAGTCGGCCAACCTGAACATCGACCACATGGAGGTCGACGCGATCCGATGGCAGCCGGGCCGGCGGCCGCTGGCCAGCGTGGCCGCCTGCCGCAAGAAGGCGATGGCGCCGACCCTCGAGGCGCTGGAGGACTGCGGCGTGCGGCCCCACCAGGTCGAGCCGGCCCCCTGCGGCCTGCTCCGGACGGCGGTGGCCCGGCACAAGACGCCCCGGCGCTGCCCGACGGCCCTCCGGGTGTTCCTGGGCAAGGAGCACGCCCTGGCGGTCCTCACCGCGGCCGACACCCCGCTGATGTGGCGCTACTTCACCCTGGAGCCGGGGACGGAGGCCAAGGCGGTCCTGTCGACCTATCGGTTCATCGCCAACAGCTACCGCGTCTACGGCGCCGACGCGGCCCCGGCGGCGGTGATGATCCACGGGAGGCCGGACCTGCAGGGGGTGGACGACCCGGCCTCCTGGGCGGGGGTCCCGGCCCGGGTCTCCCGGCACCCCGGGCCGGGCTACGAGGCGGCGGAGATCGCCTCGGGGCTGGCCCTGGGCTGCCAGTCCCAGGAGGCGACCTTCAACCTGGCCCGGCACCTCAGGCCGCCGGAGCCGGTGCTCAGCCTGATCCCCTGGGGCCAGCTCTGCGCCCAGGCGGTCACCCTGACGACGGCCACGCTGATGATGTTCGACCACCGCAGCCGCCTGGAGCAGTCGTACGCGGCCCTGCGGGTCGAGCAGACGGAGTTCCGATGGCTGCAGGACCTCGGCGCCAAGGACCTGCGCAAGGAGCAGACCGAGCTGATGAACCGGGCCTCGGCCATCGAGCACTACCTGTCGACCCGGATCCTCTGGACCGACTGCGTCCGGGAGGTGGCGGCCCGGCTGCCCTCGGGGATGACGGTCACGAACATCGACGCCAACGCGGAGTTCACCGAGCCGGGCAAGTCGAACAAGAACTCGAAGCGGTCGCTCGTGCTGGCCGTCGACGCGCCGATCCCGAGCGGCGGGGCGATCTCGCCGGAGGTCGAGGGGCTGGTCGACACGCTCCGGGACAGCCCGGTGCTGAGCGAGGCGTTGCCGGACGTCAGCATGGCCGGCCTGCGCTGGGGGGCCTCCGGGCCGAGCAAGGTGCCGTCGGCCTCCTTCACCGTGCTCTGCCTGCCCGAGAAGAACTGACCGACCGGCGAAGAAGTCGGGGGTGATGCGCCATGATCGAGCCCAACGCCGCCGGCCCGAGGGCCAGGCTCCGCAAGCTGCTGCACCAGCCGACCCGGCTGGGCATGGCCCTCAACGGGGTGCTGCTGGCCGCCTGGTACGGGGCCGCCTACACGCCGCTGCACAAGGCGATCGTCGACGACGAGGAGCGGGTCGCCGCCGAGCGGGAGCGGCTGGAACTGGCCCGGGAGGTGGACGAGCTGCGGGCCCAGGCGAGGCGCTACGCCGGCCTGCTGCCCGAGCCGGAGGAGGGGGACGCCTGGATCCCGTTCCTGATGGGGGGGGTCCGCCAGTTCCCGATCAAGCTGATCTCGCTGGAGCCGAGGCCCCCGGCCAAGGTCGGCCCGTACCGGGCGGCCGTGCACCGGATGGTGATCGAGGGCCCGTACCCGGATCTGGAGCGGTTCCTCCGATGGCTGGAGGGCTCCCCCCGGATGATCCGGGTCGACTCGGTCCGGGTCGTCTCCCGGGCGGTGACCGGCCGGGCGGCCTCGGCGGGGGCGACCACCAACGAGATGCAACTGATGCTGCTGGGAATCGAGGGCTGAGCCGAGATGACCAACCCCAACCCGATGGCCAAGCTCTGGCCGCTCGGCGCCTTCCTGGCGGCGGTCGGCTACTGCGTCCGGCCCTACGTCATGCCGGAGCCGCCGCCGATGCCGCCGACCCCCCAGCTGCCGAAGATCGACGCCAGCTGGCTGAAGCCGACCTTCGAGCCCCCCGTCGATCGCAATCCGTTCCTGCCGCCCGGGGCCGATCCCCCGCCGCCGACGATCGCCGGGACGCCGGACGCCGCCCCGGGGGCCGCCGGGAGCGCATCGGGCCTCGACGGCGACGGCGACGGCGGGCCCGCGACGGCCGCGGCGAAGGCCGGGCCGCCGGACGGGCCGCCGGCGCCCTTCACCCTGGGGGCCACGATGGTCTCCGGCCCGAGGCGGGCGGCGATCATCGACGGCCGGGTCTACCGGCAGGGGGAGCGGATCGAGGTCGGGGGCGCCCGCTGGACGGTCGACCGGATCGAGCCGGGCCGCGTGCTGCTCGACCGCCCCGGGCTGCCCGGCCCGCTGGTCGTGGAGATGTCCGGCCGGGCCCCTCGGCCCGCCGACGCCCCGGCGGACGCGCCCGGTGATGGGCCGGCGACGGGGATCGCCGGGCGGATCGGCCACGGCCTGGACGACGCCCGGCAGGTGCTGGCCGCCGCCGGCGTCCACCTGCCGGGGCCGAGCCTGCTGGAGGAGGTGGCCGCCCGGTCGGGCGGTACCGTGCCGGGGGCCTACCGGTCGCTGCTGGACCTGCTGGTCTCCCCGCCCGGGGCGCCGGGCCGGTCTTCGGCGGCGATCGACGCGGGGCTCGGGGGGGGGGAAGGCCGATGAACGCGACCGTGGCCGACGACCGCGCGCTGCTGATCGAGCTACTGATGCAGCGCGGCGTCCTGACCCCCGAGGGCCTCCGGGAGGTCCGGGTCCGGGGGGGCGAGGTGACCGAGCGCGCCCTGATCGCCGCCGGCGTGGTCGCCGACGTCGACGTGGCCCGGGCCTACGCCGACTACCTCGGCGTGCCGCTCCACGACCCCGGCCCCGAGGTCCCCGCCCCCGACCCGGAACTGGCCCGGCTGCTGACCGAGAAGCTCTGCCGGGACCAGATGATCGCCCCGGTGGCGACCCGGGGGGACCAGCTCGACCTGGCCTTCATCACCCCCCGGGAGATGCTGGTCATCGACGAGGTCCAGCTGCTGACCGGCCTCCGGGTCCGGCCGCTGATCGCGCCGCTCTCGGTCGTCGAGCAGCTCATCGAGGACCTCTTCCGCTCCACCCGGTCGGCCGCCGCCTTCAGCCCCGACGCCGAGAGCTTCGAGCAGGCCGACCTCGACGGCGACCTGGCCGAGGAGGAGGACCGGGCCGGCACGCTCGTGCTCGACGAGGCGCCGCCGCCGGGCCGGGACGGCCGGGTCATCCGGATGGTCAACCAGATCCTCGAGCACTCGATCCGATCGGGGGCCAGCGACATCCACTTCGAGCCGTTCGAGGACGCCTGCAAGATCCGGATGCGGGTCGACGGCAGCCTGCAGGAGTACCAGGTCCTCAACCGCCAGGTCTTCATCACGATCGTCTCCCGGCTGAAGATCCTCGGCCGCATGGACATCGCCGAGAAGCGGGTGCCGCAGGACGGCGCCATCGCCCTGAAGAGCGGCGACCGCCGGATCGACCTCCGCGTCAACACGATGCCCACCGTCTACGGCGAGAAGATGGTCATCCGGCTGCTGGACAAGACGGCGATCCCGCTGGACCTGAAGGGCCTGGGCCTCTCCCCCCGGCAGGCGGCCGACATCACCGAGGCGATCCGCCAGCCCCACGGCCTGATCCTGGTGACCGGGCCGACCGGCTCGGGCAAGTCGACCACCCTCTACACCTGCCTGAACCTGCTGAACGAGCCGACCACCAACATCTGCACCGCCGAGGACCCGGTCGAGTACAAGTTCAAGGGCCTCAATCAGGTGCAGATGAAGCCGCTCATCAACCTGACGTTCGCCACCGCCCTGCGGGCCTTCCTGCGGCAGGACCCCGACATCATCATGGTGGGGGAGGTCCGGGACCCGGAGACGGCCCAGATCTGCATGAGGGCGGCCCTCACCGGGCACCTCGTCCTCTCGACCCTGCACACCAACGACGCGCTGTCCTCGATCAGCCGGCTCCAGGACATGGAGCTGGAGCCGTTCATGCTGGCCTCGACGCTCCGGCTCCTGCAGGCCCAGCGGCTGGTCCGTCGGCTCTGCCCGTCGTGCAAGGCGCCCTACGAGTGCGACCCGGAGACGGCCCGGCGCTACGGCCTGGAGCCGGGCCAGCCGCTCTACCGGCCGGTCGGCTGCGACCAGTGCCGGGGCGCCGGCTACTTCGGCCGGATCGGCGTCTTCGAGGTGATCCGGGTCACCCCGGGCCTGGCCGACCTGATCCAGGCCCGGACGGCCCTGCCGGAGCTGCGGTCGTACGTCCGCTCGCAGGGGGTCGACCTGCTGGTGCACGACGCCGTCGAGAAGGCCCGTCGCGGGATGACCAGCCTCGAGGCGGCGCTGAGCGTGGCGATGGCCGGCGACGAGTGAACGACCCCGGGGGACGACCATGGTCTTCGAAGAGTGGGTGACGGCCAACGCCCGGGTGTCGACCAAGCCCCGCAAGAAGCTGGGCATCGACGACATCCTCGCCTTCTTCCAGCAGCTGGCGACGCTGGTCGCCGCCGGCACGCCGCTGCTGCAGGCGATCCAGATGGGGGCCGAGCAGGCCGAGAGCCTCCGGCTCCGCCAGATCCTCGGCGAGATCGCCGCCCGGCTCTCGGCCGGCAGCTCGTTCCACTCCGCGGCGGCCAACTACCCGGAGGCGTTCGAGTATTCCTGGATCGAGATGATCCGCACCGGGGAGGTCACCGGCCGGATGGCCGAGGTGCTCCGCGAGCTCAGCGCCCAGGTCCAGGAGGCCCGGGAGGCGAGGCGGAAGATGCGGGGGGCCATGTTCTACCCGGTCGTCCTGCTCTGCGTCGCCACGCTGGCCATCGCGGCCATGCTCCGCTTCGTGGTCCCCACCTTCGACCGGATGTTCAAGGAGATGGGGGCGGAGCTGCCCGAGATCACCCAGTTCGTCATCAACGCCTCGCAGTTCGTCGTCCATTACGGGCTCTACATCGTCCTGGGGGCCGGCGTCGCCGCCTACCTCTCCCGGCGCTACTACCGGACCGACGACGGCAAGCGCCGGGTCCTGGGCGTGATCATGGTCCTGCCGACGGCCGGCGACCTGCTCGTGCAGTCGACGATGTACCGCTTCGCCTCCAACCTGGCGCTGCTGCTCAAGAGCGGGGTGCCGATGCTGGAGACCCTGGACACGCTCCGGGGCATCCTCGGCAGCAACCCCCACTACCGGGACGCCCTGGAGCAGGCCCGCCGCCGGGTGGCCTCGGGCCAGTCGCTGGCCTCGGCGATCGAGGAGAGCGGGCTGTTCACCGGGATGATCGTCAACATGGTCCGCACCGGGGAGGAATCGGGCCAGCTCGCCGCCGTCATGGAGCGGGTCGCGCCCTACTATAGAGAGAAGGTGGAGTCGCTCATCGCCAAGGTCTCCAAGGCGATGGAGCCGCTCATCGTCGTCGGCATGGGCGCGGCGATCGCCGTGATGATGCTGTCGATCTACCTCCCCATGTTCAACATGTCCGGCGGCGTCAAATGAGACCGACTCCCGGCCGACGCGACGGGCCCGGGGCGGGCCGCCCGGGGACGACCCTCGTCGAGGTGATGATCGTGGCCCTCCTGATCGGCGTCTTCGCCGCCATGGCCATCCCCTCCTACCGCACCTCGGTCGAGCAGGCGAGGGCCGACCTGGCGGCGGCCAACCTGCGGACCCTCTGGGCGGCCGAGCGGCTCTACTACCTGGAGAATCGGGCGAGCACGTCGGACCCGGACCACCTGGTCGCCCTGGGGGTCCTGCAGGCCGGCGAGATCCAGGTCCTGGGAGGCGGGAAGACCTTCACCATGTACAACGACCCCGCCTACGTCTACGAGATCGACAGCAACAACGACGGCACCTTCGACGCGGTCGCCGCCCGGGCGTCCGGGACCAGCTTCAGCGGCATCCTGGCGATCGACGCGGCGGGGGTCGTCACCGGCGAGGTCGTCGACACCGGCGGGCGGGTCGTCCGGCCGGGGTTCCGCTGATCGAGCCGGGGAGGGGGGGGGCGATGGGGCGATCGGCGGCCGGGAGGCCCGGCTCCGAAGAGCCGGGGGTGCAGGCGGCCTCCGCGGCGGCGGGCGGCCGTTGGGGTGCTCGCCGGGCAGGTCCCCCGGGCCCCGGGCCGGGCGGAGGACCGACCATGGGGAGGCGACCCCGACCGAGGACGCGACCGGGACCGATCCCCCGGCACCGACGCCGGGGGGGCTTCACCCTGGTGGAGATGGCCTGCGCCGTCGTGCTCACCGGCCTGCTCGGCGTCCTGCTCGCCTCCACCTGGGCCGCCTTCGGCGTGCCGGCGGTCGAGTCCTACCGCCGGGGGCGGCTGGCCCGGGAGGCGATCATGGCCGCCGCCTCCCTCCGGGCCGACCTCGGCGGCTCGCTGCCGGTGCCGATCGGCCGGCTCGGCGAGGCGGCCGACTTCGCCTTCGTCGGCTGGCGGACCACCGACGGCACCGACCTGGAGATCTGCTTCGACAACAGCCCGACCGACGGCCTCGCCTCCTACGACCTGTCCGACTACCGGGTCGTCTACCAGGTCGACGACGGGGCCCTGCTCCGCTGGGACCAGGCCACCGGCACGACCACCGCCGTCGCCGGCGACGTCCTGGCGATGGCCGTCGACCCCGACCCCGACGGCACCGGCCGTCGGCTCCGGATCGACCTGAGCTTCCGGCACCGGGACGTGACCCGCACCCACACCTTCATCGCGAGCAAGCCATGAGACGACCGCCCCGAGTCGGCCGACGGCCCGGGCTCGCCCTGATCGCGGTCCTGGCCCAGCTGACCCTGATCTTCATGGTCTGGAGCCTGGCCAATCGCCAGTGCGCCTCGACGATCGCCGTGGAGGAGGCCCTCGGCCGACGCTCCCGGAGGCAGTCGGGCAGCCTGGCCGCCCTCTCCCACGGCGTCGGCCTGCTGGAGACCGGGGTGCCCCCCGAGTCGGAGCTGGGCGCCGAGGGGACCCCCGGGACCTATCGTTGCACCGTGGAGGTCGCCCAGGGGGGCTCGACGGCGACCTACACGCTGACCTACGTCCTGATGGACGAGGCGACGGGCCGGTGGTCGGTCTCGGCGACCCCCTACGCCGTGGGGACCGACTTCGGCCTCTCGCCGCCGGCCCCCTTCGAGTGACCCAGGCGATGGAGCGGATCGGCCCATGAACGAGCACCCCGGAGACGAGGGCAAGGCCCCCCGGGCCGGCGACCGCCGACGGCGGCCGACCCGGCCCTGGGACGCCCTCACCAGGCCCGCCCGACGCCGCCAGCACCGCCGGGCCGGGGACCTCGGGCCGTTCTCCTTCGTCGACCGCTACGACGAGTCGCTCGGCGTCCTCATCCTGATGCTTCTGGTGCTGACGCTCACCGACGGCATCCTGACGATGATCCTCATCGACCTCTGCTGCGAGGAGGCCAACCCGGTGATGGCCCTCCTCATCGAGCGCGGGCCGATGACCTTCATCCTGGGCAAGTACCTGATGACGGCCGTCTGCCTCCCCGTCCTGCTGGTCTTCCAGCACCACCGGATGTTCCGGACCCGGTTCCGGGTCCGGCACCTCTTCCCGGCCTTCGTGGCGCTGTACCTGCTGCTGCTGGGCTACCAGATCCACCTGCTCCGGCTCGCCTCCGAGGCGATCCACGGCCGGTCCGACCCCTCGGCGATGGCCGCCACGGCCACGGGGGGCCGGCCATGAGCGGGGCCCATCACCTCGCCGCCGCCGCCTTCCTCTTCGCCCTCGGTGCGTCGGTCGGCAGCTTCCTGAACGTCTGCGCCCACCGGATCCCCCTGGGCCTGGGCCTCTCCCATCCCCCGTCGAGATGCCCCGGGTGCGGCTCCGGGATCGCCCCCAGGGACAACCTCCCGGTGCTCGGCTGGCTGATGCTCAAGGGCCGATGCCGTTCTTGCGGCATGGCGATCTCGCCGAGGTATCCGGTCATCGAGGCCGCCGTCGGCCTCCTGCTCGTCGTGGCCTACCTCGCCGCCGCCCCGGCGGACCTGCTGGAGCGGGGGCCGGCCCTGCTGGCCTGGCGGGTGCTCGACGCCCTGGCCCTCTCCGCCTTCCTGGTCACCGGCGCCCTGATCGCCGGCGACCGGGGCGCCGTCCCGCGATCGATCGCCTCGGTCGGCCTGCTCGCCGCCCTGCTCCTGGGGGCGACCCGCCCCGACCTGCCCGGCGAGGCGACCACCTCCGGCCTGCGGGACGCCCTGCTCGGCCTGGCCTCCTGCGGCGGCACGGTCCTGCTCGCCCGCCACCTCGGCGGCCGGGCGTCGGCACCGGGCCCGATCGCCCCCGGCGACCCGGCCTTCGCCGCGATGGTCGGCGCCTTCGTCGGCATCCGGGCCGCCCTGCCGGTCTTCGCGATCGCCTCCGCGATCCTCCTGGCCTCGGAGGCCTTCCCGGCGATCCTCCGCCGCACGGCCGACCCCAACCGCCCCCCCCTGCCCTTGCCCCTCGCCCTCGGCCTCGCCGGCCTGGCGACGATCCCCGCCGGCCCCTGGCTCGGCCTCGGCTGATCACGAATTGGGAGACAGCCGAGCCGGGCCGGCCGCAGCCCGGTCCCCTGCGTACCCTCAGGCCCTCGGCCGGGTGACTCGGATCAACCGGCCCGACGGATCTCCCGCCTCGGCCAGAGCCGCGGCGACCCGGACGGCCAGCATGCCGAAATCCCGGTCTTCGGTGCAGATAACGATCCCGCTGTGTTCCTGCCCCGAGGCGTGCAGGCCGCGGAAGTGCTTGCGATTGTGGGTCAGCACCGCACGGGCCAGGGAGTGTGCATAGGCGAGCACAGCATCATCGGCGATCCTCTGGCCAGCCTGGCCCGCCTCCAGGGCGGTCAGCACGTCGTGGCCAAGGCCTCGCAGGGCCTCGACGACCGGCCTCGGGAAATTCTCATCGGCGTAGAGCCGAGCCACGGCCTACGCCTCCTCGTCCTCTCGGATCAATCGCTCCACCTCCCCCGGATGGGCGGCGACGTAGGCCCAGGCGTTGACCAGATCGGTGGCGCGGAGCGCCGGGTAGGCGTCCAGGAGTTGGGCCTCGGTCAGGCCCTGGCGGCGGTACTGCTCCAGGGTCCTCACGGTGATCCGGGTACCGGCGACGCAAGGCTCGCCGCCGCAGACTTCGGGGGAAGACTCGATCCCGGCACCAAGTCCGGCGATCAGCCGCTCCACCTCCCGGGTCATCAGCTCATCCGGCATGGCAGGACCTCCCCGGTCGATCATAGGGCTGGGCGGCCCCCCCGGCAACGCGCGGTCCGTCCCCCGACCGTCACCGGCCGCCCCTCGGGGCGACGGGCCCTCATCAGGCGATCCGGAGGACCCGGCAGGTCTCCTCGTAGCTCGCCTCCAGCTCCAGGGGGACGGCGAGGTCGGGGGCCAGCCAGAGCGGCAGGGTCGGCAAGGCCCGGCCGACCGGCATCGGGTACGACCAGGCTTCGAAGGTCTTCGACTCGGCGGTGCGCACCCACCGGCAGGAGGCGGCGTAGGTCGTCGGGGGATCCTCCCCGAGCGTCGGGTCGGCCTGGCCGAGGTCCCCCAGCAGGTCGAGGTAGAGGTTGCCGGCCCGGGTCGTCACCAGGTCGATGATCGCCACGCAGACCCCCTGGCGGAGCAGCTCGGCGCACCTGGAGATGAACATCCGGCGGTGCTCGGGCCGGTCCTTGTTCGACGAGCTGACCAGCTCGACCGCCGCCACCAGCCGGCGGCCCCTCCGGGCGTCGTAGACCCGGACCTCGTACTCCGACGCCTCCGGCAGCTCCGACGCCACCGCCACCGACGGCCCCGGCGGCGCCCAGGGGGCGACCGCCACCCCTCCCCCCTCGCCCGACGCCCCGGCGGGCCCCTGGTTCGGGGCCGGCTCGTCCCCCTCGAAGGTCGCCACGTCGACCTCGATGGCCGTCCCCAGGTGGACGTGCGGGGCCGCGACGTAGCGTCGAGGCAGCCGTCGGGCGAGCCCCAGGACAATCATCGCCGGCCACTGGCCATGGAAACCATCCCAGGAGGTCAGGTCGTTGAGCGGCGGTCGGAAGTGGTCTCGAAGCGGCATAATCGGGCCCTCCTCGCCCCCATAATCGCCGATCCCAGCCCGGGGCCGCAACTCGGGGAGGATCGGGAGGGGCCCCCTGACGGCCGGCGAGGGTCGTCCCCGAGCGGGGGCGCGGTCGTGAGGGTCGATCGGGGGAGGGCCGGACGGCCCCCCGATCCCCGATGTCGACGGCCTCCCGCCGAGGCCGATAGGACGAGCAGTCCGGCCCGAGTCCGCCCGGCCGGGGGGTCGGCGCGCGCCGACCCGACGACCGCCCCGGGCGCCTCGAGGCGATTGGAATCACGGAGGGACCTTCCCGAGATGAGCACGCCACGCCGATTCCATCCCACCGGCTGGGACGCCCTGGAGGAGCGGGTCGTCCTGTCGGCGATCGGCCTCCGGGATCCGCTGCAGCGCCCCGCCCTGAGGTCCTGGCACCAGGCCGCCGCCGCCAACCGGCCCGATCCCTCCCAGCGGATGCAATTATTCCAGCAGCAACGCCTCCTCTTGGCCCAGGCGCAGCAGCGCGCCTTGCTGGCGCAGCAGCAGCCCCGGAGGGCCTTCCAGGCCCCCTCCGCCCGGCTCCCCCAGAGCCCCGAGGTCGTGATCGACCAGCAGTACGCCGCCTTCGCCGCCGACATCGCCGCGGCGGCCGCCGGCTACCTCGAAAGTCTCCAGGTCCAGCCCCCCCCCGCCACGGAGACTCAGCTCACCCTCTCCGAGTTCTACATCCCCCGGAGCGGTGTGTTCGTCGTCAACGAGACCAACCTGCCCCCCGCGTCCCCCGATGCGCCGCTCCGGGTCGTCGTCCAGGCGCCCGGGAACTCTCCCCGACTCTATCAGGTCACCGGGACGGGCGCCGGAATCCTGACGGGCGTGGCGCCCTACAATCCCCTCACGGGGGAGTTCGGCGGCGACCTCGGCACCGAAATCGTGCAGAACGAGGATGGCGTCTTCAATCAGGTCGTGATCCCCATCCCCGAGGATCCCCTGCCCGTCGGCACATCCCTGAACGTCGAAGCCCCCGAAGTCACCGTGCCCCCGCCGAACACCGCCGACATCGCCAATCAGTACCTCGGCTTCGTCAACCAACGTACCTTGCAACTCTCCGGCGATCTCGTCACCTATTTCAATCGGCTGCCGATCCGGCTCCCCCGGCTGCCTGGTGCCTACTACACCCCTCGCCCGGAGACGGCAATCCAGTTCTTCCTGACCAGCCAGATCGCCGGCCAGGAGCCCCAGATCCTGCTCTCCCAGCTCCTGGCCCAGCCCCTGCCCTCGAGCACCGGGGACGCCGTCGACTTCTACAACGCCTCGATCTCGACGATCATCGAGAACTCGCGGCAGCAGGTCCGGGAGAGCGTCCGGCTGCTCTTCGCCGGCAAGGGCCTCGGCGACATCCTCCCCGTCTACCCCGGCCAGACCTGATCGGCCGGGCGGGGCGGGCGGGCCACCGGGGACGGCCCAGCGCGAAACGACACGGGGGCGGGCCGATCGGATTCGGCCCGCCCCCGTGTGTTGCTGCCCGGTGCCTTCCCGCGGCCTACGGCCGATCCCCCAAGCCGCCGAGGAATCCGAACCGCTTGCGATCGCCCGAGGGGCGGGGCGGGGCGGCCGATTCGGGGCCCTGGGCCCGGACGGTGGCTTGGACGGCGTCGACGTAGACGCGCTCCAGGACCTCGGTCGGCGGCAGCAGCACCGTCATGCCGGGCTGGATCGCCTCGGGAGACGGCGAGGTGTGGCGGTTGACCGCCCAGAGCGCCGTGTGCAGGGCCGGGCTGCCGTAGTAGCGGCCGGCGATCGCCCGGAAGTCCTCCCCCGGTCGGACGACGTGCTGCGTGATCCCGACCGAGGAGGCCGCCGGGGCCTTCGCCGGAGAGACGGCCGGGGTCGGTGCCGGCGCCGCCGAGGCCGTCGCCGGCACCGAGTACGAGGCCGGGACGACCGGGCCGGGCATCGCCGAGGGGCTCGCCTCATCGGGTTTCAGGCGGTCGGAGATCCGGGAGAGGACCGCCCGGGTCAGGTCCCCCGGCCGGTAGCCTCGGTCCTCCTCGGGAGGCTTCGGGGCCGAGGCGGGGCCGGAATGCGACGGCGGAGATGGACCTTGCGGGGGCGTCGGTGCGGCGTCGACGCGGCGGGGGGCGGCCCGGGGAGGGGCGTACGAGGCCGCCTGCACCTCCGGATCGGCCCCGGCCCCGGCCGAGGCCGAGGCCGGGGAGGCGTCGGCGGCGGATTCGGGGGCCGTGGGCCGGGCCGGGGCCGGGAGGCTCGGGGACGACCGGGAGGCGCCGAGCAGCTCCTCGGCCGACGAGGCGGCGGCGGCGCCGAAGTCGGTGAAGAGCAGGTCCCTCAGGTTCGAGGAGGCGGACAGCGTCTCCCGGGGGACCCGGCCGTTCATCAGGCCGGGCTCGATCATCACCGGGGGGACGACCGGGACCTCGCACTCGGCGTCGGCGAACAGCGAGGGGCCGGGCATCGGCCCGGAGTTGGGCACGCCGGAGGGCCCCTTGGGGGGGACGCCCGGCCGGGGGGCGGGCAGGCCCCCCCGGTTGATGATCCGGGGGGTCAGCAGGACCAGCAGCTCCTGCTTCCTCATCTGCATGGTCCGGGTGCGGAAGAGGGGCCCGATGAAGGGCAGCCGGCTCAGCCCGAGCACCCCCTGCTCGTTGATCTCGTCGACGTTGTCGATCAGGCCGCCGATGACGATCGTCGCCCCGTCGGGGACCATGATGTTGGTCGTCAGCTCCGAGGTCGTCAGCTGCGGGATCCCGGCCGAGTCGATCGTGCCCGAGCTGCGCTCGGGGTGGACCTCCAGGCGGATCATCCCGTCCTGGGAGACGAACGGCCGCAGCGCCAGCAGCGTGCCGACGGGGATGAACTGGACCTGCTCCGAGGCGGTCGTCAGGTTGGTGAACGTCGTCGCGTAGCCGAGCCGCTGGCCCAGCTGGATCTCGGCCAGCTGCTTGTTCAGCACCAGGACCCGGGGGCTGGCCAGGATGTTGATCTTGTTGAGCGTCTCCAGGGCCCGGATGAACCCGGCGACGCTGTTGCTCACGAACCCGTACTTCAGCCCCTGGTCGGCCAGGTAGCCGGGCAGCAGCTGGCTCGGGCGGGGGTCGGAGTAGGGGCCCAGCGGGGCGGGGGCCGTCGCCGGGCCCGCGGCCGAGAGGACCTGGGCCGGGCTGAAGCCGCCGGCCAGGTTGATCGCCGCCCCGCTGCCCGAGACGATCGCGTTGGTCGCCAGGTTGTCGACCAGGGCGAAGTTCACCCCCAGCTCCTGGCCGTCCCGCAGCTCGACGCTGATGATCACCGCCTCGATGAGCACCTGCATCGGCTGCACGTCCAGCCGGGAGACGATCTCGTCGATGACCTGGATCACCTCCGGGTAGTCCCGGACGACCACCATGTCGTGCACCGCGTAGGAGTTCCCCCCGCCGGCCCCCCCGGTCACCGGCGAGCCGGCCGCGGTGAACCCGCCCCCGGACAGCCCCCCCCCGATGGCCTCGTTGGACGACAGGCCGCCCCCGGCCAGGCCGCCGCCACCCCCCACGCCCCCCATGCCGCCGCCGACGATCCCGCCGGTCGGGCTGCCGAAGCTGCCCGCGTTGCCGGCGCCGCTGATCCCCTGGGCGGCCTGCGGCGTCCCCACGATCACCCCCTGCGCGCTCTTGAACCCGGCGATGATCTGGATCACCTCCGACGCCTGCACGTAGTTCAGGTGGTAGACGCGGACGACCTGCTTGCGCTGCTGCTGCTCCAGCTCCAGCGCCTCCTCCAGGGTGTAGACGAAGATCAGGTTCCCCTCGCGCCGGGCGGCCAGCTTGTTCTGCCTCAGCAGGATGTTCAGGGCCTGGTCGAAGGGCACGTCCTCCAGTTCGATGGTCACCCGCCCGACGACCGCCGGCGAGGCGAAGATGCTCACCCCGGAGTCCCCGGTCAGCATCTGGAAGACGGCCTCGAGGTCCTCGTCGATGACCCGGAGGTTGACCGGCGGCGGGGTCACCTCCGGCCCGAAGCCCCCCTCGTCGGCCAGGGCACCCGGCAGGGGCCGGTCCGGGTCGGCCATGACCTCGGTCGGGTCGGTCGGGACGCTCGGCAGCACCTCCAGGACCTCGTCGGGGCCCGGCACCGCGATCGGGACCTGGGGGGGGACCGGGGCGGCCAGCCCCCGGGCCGGGGCGGGGATCGGGCCCAGGCTCTCCAGCTGGGACGGCCCCGGCAGCGAGGCCGGGTCGACCTCCGGCCCCGGGCCCGGCCCGGGCACGAACCGCACCGTCACCTCGGGCGCCTCGGCGGGCGAACCGGCGGCGGGCTCAGGCCCGGGCTCGGGAAGCGCGTCGGGCTCGGGCCCGGGAAGGGCGTCGGGCAGCTCGATCGCCGGGGCAGGAGGATCGAGCTGCCCGAGGTCGGGCAGGGGCCCACCGGGGTCGCCGAGGGCGGCCTCGGGCCGGTCCCCGGGCGTCGGCAAGGCCCCCGGGCCGGGGTCGGTCGGGACCGGGCTCGGGGCCGTCGGGGGCGTCGGCGGGGAGGCCGACTCCTCACCCTGGAACGTCCGGGCCCGGGATGGCGCCAGGGCGGCCCCCCAGATGAAGGCGGTCGCGGCGAGTCCCAGGCCCGCGAGGCCGAGCCGCCGGCACCGCCCCCCCGGTCGATTTGACGCGTTCATTCGACACCATCCTCGGGGCAGCGAGAACCCGATCGGGCCGCACCCCGGCCGCCATCGTTGCGACCGGGACCGGCCGGCTCTCCCCAAGGATCGGGTCCATTTTCCGCCGACCTTGAGCGGGATCGCGGTCGACGCGATGATCCGGGTCGAATCGGCCTTGACGGCCGCCCGACAGGCCTCCTGACCGTCAAACTCGCCCGGGCCGACCCCCCGAGGCGGTCACGTCACCACCCGCGCCCATGCCCGTGTCCCCGGCCCTTGAGGTGCCCGAAGATCGACGGCCGCTGGTCGGTCCAGGTGCTCGGGTACATCCCCAGCCCGTAGCCGGGGCTGCCGACCACCCCGTAGCCCCGGAACCCCGGCTGCAACGCCGAGCTGCCCAGGTTGAGGACCGGCCCCCTCCCGTAGGCGAAGTCCGGGTAGCCGTAAATGTTGCTCTTGGTGTGGTACGGCCAGGCATACCAGGCCCCGTGCCCGTACCCGAGCCCCGCCAGGCCCTCCGGCCCGTACCCGACCGCCTGGTGTCCCCTCGGCGGGTCGTAGTCCGCCCCCGCCCCCCCCGACGCAGCCAGCGCCGCCGCCAGGACGACCGCCGAGACGACCATCCTCCTGCCCGTTCGTCCCTGACTCGGACTCATGGCTCCCTCCCCTCCCTGCATGAGGCCCCTTCCCCTCCCCGACTCGAACTCGCCCGGGGAAGGCCTCGGGGCCCGATCGGACGGTCCCGGCGGCCGGGCCTCGATCGGCCCGGCCCGGGGCGCGCAGGCACCCCCTCCGGCGCACGTTATCACGCGGATCTCCCCCGGACGCGACCGCCCTCCCGCATTCTCGGCCGCCTCGATCGGCCTGCGACGGTCGGGCGGGTCGGACCGGCTCAAAACAGCCCGAGGCGGCCGACCATCGGCACCAGGGCCACCGAGACGAGGGCCGCCACCGCCCCCAGGACCGCCAGCTTCGCCGGGTACGGCAGCGCCTCGAACCGGGGCATGACCGGGTCGTCGAACCGCCCCCTCGCCCCCCCGACGAGCCGCCGGATCCGCCCGGCGGACGCCCCGGCCGTCGGCCTCCGGCCGGCAGGACCGGCGGAACCGGCGGCGGCGGTGAAGCCATAGCAGTACCGGGCTTCCCCCAGGCTCTCCCGGTCGGCCTCGAAGGCGTGGGCCACGTGCCGGGCAAGCTTGTACCCGAGCCAGGCCCCGAGGATCTGGATCATCAGGTCGGTCGTCCCCGGATGCCGGTCGGGGATGAAGGACTGCCCCGCCTCGATGACCGCCGCCGTCACCGAAGCAACGACCAGGGTCGTCGCCGACCCGAGCCGCTCCCGCTTCCCGAAGGCCATCGCCAGCGCCACCCCGAGCGGTGCGAACGCCAGCGACCGCGTCGCGAACTGGTCCAGCGCGTTGTACCGGCTCCCCCATTAGTAATCGACGGACGGCGCCCAGGAGAACCGTCGGAGGCCCAATACCCGGGTGTCCTCGTCGCTCGGATCCGCATCCGATCTCCGGGACCTCGTCGGATCCGTCGAGGAGTCGTACGGCTGCCACAAGATCGCCTCCCGTTCGACCTGGCAAGGCTTCGCGGAAGTGAGGGCAACCTGCTCCAAGAGCGCGGATCAGGTCGGCCGGTGTGGCGTCTTCAACATCGGCGGCAACAAGTATCGATTGATCACCAGGATCCTGTTCCAGTGGGGCAGGCTCTACGTCCTCCATGTCCTGACGCACGAGCAGTACGACCGAGGCGCCTGGAAGGCGGACTGCTGCTGAGACCATCCCCGGCACCGTCGGGCCGCCAGGAGGGGCCGATCATGGCGACCGCCGCCACCTCGCACGACCGAGACCCGTATTTCGAGCTGGTCCGTCGCCTCCCGCTCCGCCCGATCCGGTCGGACGACGAGCTCGACCGGGCGATCGCCATGGTCGACGAGCTGGTCATCCGTGAAGACATCGCCCCGGGGGTGCTCGATTACCTCGACGTCCTCAGCGACCTGGTCCACAAGTACGAGGCCGCCGAGCATCCGATCCCGCCGGCGACCGACGCCGAGGTCCACCGCTTCCTCATGGACAGCCGGGGCCTGAACCAATCCCAGCTCGCCGCCGAGGTCGAGGACCTGATCTCCTACCTCGAATGAATGCCGGCCCCCCCCGGAGCGGTGCTTGCCGGCCCTCGTCGCATTATCTACGACCTCCTGGAGACCGACCCGGTGATCGTCCTCCGCCCCGTCACGGCCTGCGAGCCGACGCCCCGATGAGGAGCCCGCCCATGCACCCCCGGACTCGACGCGAGCTGGAGGCCCTGCCTCCGGAGAAGCGCGCTGCTGCCGAGGCCGCGATCGCCCGGGATGCTGCTCACCGGGCGACTCTCGAGGGCTTCGAGGAGGAGCAGGACGTGATCCGACGAATCCGAGAGGAGTTCCCCCCCTCGGCGATCATCGACCCGGACCTGGCCGCCGCCCTGGCAATCCTGCGATCGGAGCGGGAACGTCAAGGGCTGCGCCTGTCGGACGTCTCGGAGCGGTCGGGGATCGACCGGTCAACGCTGTCGAAGCTGGAGACGGGCGAGGTGGCCAACCCGACGGTGGGGACCCTCCGGGAAATGGCTCGGGCCCTGAACAAGCGGCTGATCTGGTCGCTGGAGGACGCGCCCCCACCCGGAGCGCCACCCCCGTGACGCCTCCTCCCCCCCGGCCCCCGACACCATCCGCTGCCCCACCCGCCGGGCCTCGCAGCCCTGGTCCGACTCCTGCCGACGCTGCCCGTCCGACCTCCGCCTGCTCCGGGCCTTCGCCGCCTCCTACCATCGCCTCCGACGCTCCTCCCTGCGCTCCCTCCGCTCCGGAGATCCCCGGGCCGCCCGGGTCGCCGACCGAGCCTGCATGGCCCTCTCCCCTCCCCCGACTTCCTCCGCTTGCTCGCCGTCTCCTCCCTGCTCCTGGGAGACCCCGACACCGCTCTTGCCCTCGCCCGACGCCCTCGCGACTCGGATCGAGTGCCGGCCTTCCGGTCTTCGGGCCCGCTACGGGATCCGGAGGACCCGGCAGGTCTCCTCGTAGCTCCCCTCCAGCTCCAGCGGCACCGCCAGCCCGGGGGCCAGCCAGAGCGGCAGGGTCGGCAGGGGAAGGCCCGGCCCCATCGGGTACGCCCAGGCCTCCAGCCGCTGCTCGCCCCCGCCCCGGGACCACCGGCAGGAGGAGGCGTAGGTCGGCGTCGGCTCGTCGCCGAGCGACGGGTCGGCCATCCCGAGCCTCGACAGCAGCTCGCCGTACAGGTTGGCCGACCGGGTCGTCACCACGTCGACGATCGCCACGCAGACCCCCTGCCGGAGCATCGCCTCGCACTTCGTCGCGAACTCCCGGCGGTGCTCGGGCCGGTCCGTGTTCGACGGGCTGACGAGTTCCACCGCCGCCACCAGCCGGCGCCCCCTCCGGGTGTCGTGGACGAGCACCTCGTATTCGTCCGCCCCCGGCAGGTCGGTCGCCACGCCGAGCGTCGGCTTCGGCGGCGCCCAGACGGCCGTCGCCACCCCGCCCTCCCCCACGTCGGATCGCCAGCCGGGGGGCCCTTCCTCGGCCCGCTCGAAGGTCCCCACGTCGACCTCGATCGACGACCCCAGGTGGACGTGGGGCGCCGCGACGAACCCCGAGGCAGCCTCCGCCCGAGCCATTCGACGATTTTCATGGGCCAGCCACCGTGGACCCCATCCCAGGGCATGAGGTCGTCGAGCGGCGGCCGGAAGTGGTCTCGCAGCGGCATGGCAGGCACCTCCTCTTCCTCATCCTAACCGAGTCGGGACGAGCCGTCCCCGGGGGGGACGCTCGACCGCACCCTCGATTCGGCCCTCCAGCACTCTGGGCGAAAATCCTCGCCCCCGAGTGACTGCCGACGGCCATTTCCTCGATCTTATCGTCGAGGGATTTCCCCTCGCCGGTGAGGCCTCACCGCCGCGCGATCACCCGGTGATCGCGCGGAGGAATGGCTCCCCGGCGGCCGTCGAGCCCCGGCCCTCGACGGCGAGCCCCCGAACCGAGGACGCCCCCGTGGACCCGCACCGCCTCCCCCGAACCGTCGCCGCCGAGCCGAGGCACATCGGCCCCTCCCCGGCCGATCGGGGAGCGGGGGACTCCGCCCCGGTGCGCCGCGCCGAGCGAACCCATTTGCAATTCGGCAAACCGCCATCTGGACGGGTGTTGCGGAGAATCTCGGGGGCGCACCTTGGGCGCACCGACCCCGTCCCGTCGGCAAGGACCCGATCGGGACGACCTCGCCCCGGGAAGCGACCGGCAGGCGGATCGGGGCCGCCGAGGGCCGATCGGGAGGGGCGTCGGCCCGTCGGTGCGCTTGCGACCGAGCGAACCCATTTGTCCTCCGGCAATTCGTTGCCTCGAAACGCGTTGCGGAGAATCCTGGGGATGCACCGGGAGCGCACCGATCCCCTCCCGACCGGCGGATCTCCGGTCGGGAGGGGGGCGATGGGGAGGCCGATCGGGTCGACCGGGGGGCAGTCCCCCCGATCAGGCCGCCAGGCCGGGGTCGGCCCCGGGATCGGCGTCGTCGACGGCCGGGGAGGAGGGTGAGTCGGCCGGGGGATCGAGGCGGTCGGCCTGCTCCAGCAGCAGGAGGGCGGCGGCGCGGTAGGACTCGGCGTCGAGCCCCTTCGACCGCTCGACGGTCAGCCGGCCGCCGGGGATCCGGAACACCTTCGAGGTCGGCAGGCGGGGGCCCGCCTTGCCCTTCGACCCCGGGAGGCCCCCCCCCTGCCCTTCGACCGGCCCTTGCCGATGCCCCCGCCTCCTTCTCTCCGGCGTCGCCCGGGGGTTGGGAGGAGGCCCGGACCTCGGCGACGACGTCGTCCCGGGTGAGCCCCTCGGAGGCGACCCGATCGGCCAGGGCCTCCTGGTCCTCGGGGCGATCGAGCCGGCCGATCTCGTAGGCGGTCCGGGGGGCGAGTTCCCCCCGGTCGACCCGGGCCCGGAGCGCCTCCGGCAGGTCGAGCAGGCCGAGGGCGTAGACCACCGTCGCCTGGGCCATGTTCAGGGCCTCGGCCAGCTGCCGGGTGCTCCATCCGTTGCCCTCCATCAGGGACCGGAAGGCGGCGGCCTGCTCGACCGGCCGGAGGTCCTCCCGGACGCAGTTCTCGATGAGCTGGATCGCCAGCCGGTCGGCGTCGTCGGGGCGCCGGTCGAGGACCTTGCACCGCAGGGTCGCCAGCCCGGCCTTGCGGGCGGCCGCACCTCCGCTCCCCGGAGACGAGCACGTACGACCCGAGGTCCTCGGACCAGAAGACGACGACGTTCTGGAGCTGGCCCCGGGCCCGGAGGGACTCGGCCAGCCGGCCGATCGCCTCCTCGTCGAACTCCCCGGCGGGGCTGCTCCGGGTCGGGGGCGATCCGGGCCACCTCGATGACCGCCGCCTCCCGGTCGTTGACCACGCCGGCCATCCTCGCCCCGACGCTCCCATTCGGCGGCGCCATGCCGAGCGGGTGCCCGGGGTCCGGTTGAACCCGAGGCTCGACCGCATCGCGTCGCCGTACTTCGAGAGGGTCCGCTCGCGGGCCTTGTCGCTGGGGGTGCTCATGGGTCAGGCCGCCTCCTTCCCGAGATCCCCGACGCCGGGAGCAGGCCGAGCGCGGCCAGGCGATCGAGCAATTCGTCGGCGACGCCGTCCATCGCCCGGGCGGCCGCGCCCCGGGGCTTGTGATAGTGGATCGGCCGGCCGGCGGCGATCGCCTCCGGGAAGTCGGCCGACTCCGGGACGGTGCCCGAGAGCAGCTCCGGGCAGCCGCCGGCCAGCAGCTCGACGAACGTCCGGTGCATCGCCCTCCGGCCGTTGAACATCGTCACCAGCACCCCGAGGATCGGCAGCGGCCGGCCCCAGGTCTGCTCGACAGCGTCACCCAGTCCCGGACCTCCGCCAGCCCCTGCGCCCCGAACAGCTCGGGCATGGTCGGGATCAGGGCCGAGTCGGCCGCCAGCAGGGCCGACCAGGTCGCCCGCTGGAGGTTCGGGCAGCAGTCGATCAGCGTCAGGTCGAACCCTCGGCCATCGGCCGGAGCGCGTCCCGGAGCACCGCCTGGTCCCTCGGGTCGATCCGGTGCGGGTCCGGCACGTTGAAGCTGATCGACGCCGGGGACCCGGCCAGCAGGGCCAGCCCGTCGAAGGCCGTCGGCCGGACGAGCAATTCCGCCGGCGTCGGGATCCCGGCGTAGAGGGCGTAGACGGTGGTGGCCGGGTCGAGCCCCCTCGCCTCCTCGTCGCCGAGCAGCCCCTTGGTCAGGCTCGCCTGGGCGTCGTTGTCCACCAGGAGCACCCGGAGCCCCCTCCTCGACAGGGCCCCCCCAGGTGCATCGTGGTGCTCGACTTGCCCACGCCCCCCTTCTGGTTCACCATCGCCACCACGGCCATCGCGCGTCCCTCCCTGCCTCGGTTCCCTGGCCTGGTATCGGACGACGCCTCGCCCCCCCTGAACCCTTCCGCCCCGGCGCGATCACCCGTGATCACCGCGCCCTCCTCCCGACCCGGCCCCCGGGCCGATCGCCGTCCGGGGGACGCGATGGATCCCCCCGGGACGCCCCGACGGCAAGACCACCCGCCGCCGATCACCCGGTGATCGGCGCATCGTCGACGCCCTCCCCGACCGCACCGGGACGGCCGGCAAGGGCGTGGGCTCGACGCCCCGACCTGGTGCGCCAGGGCGACGGCCAGACGCCCCGATCACCCGGTGATCGCGCCGCCGGGAGATGGGCACCGACGACGGATCGGGACGGTGATCACCGGGTGATCACCCCCCCGGCGAGCGGCATCACCACCCCCTCCCGGGGGTCTTCAGCCAGCCGCCGATCACCCGGCGATCACGCCACCCTTGGGACGCCAGCTCGGGGCCTCCTCCGGGGCGATCGCCCGGCGGCCGGGGCTGCCGGTCCTCCCCCGATTCGTGCCCGACCAGCCCACCTTCGCCCGGGGTCGGGGGCCTCCTCGATCGCCGGCGACCAACTCGGGATCGCCGCCGCCGATCTGCCGGACGACAAACGACCTCGGGCGGAACGTCGTCCAGTATTCGGCGGGCCCCCGGGACGGTGATCACCGGGTGATCACGCCAGGTCAGGGGCGGCCTCATCACCCCGGGGCCGTCGGCAATCGGCCGATCTCGTCGCCCCTCGACCTGGACCGTCCATGGGGCCCGATCACCGGGTGATCACCCCGTCTCCAGGACCTCGGCCGCCCCGGCCGATCACCGGGTGATCACCCCGAACCGGAGGCCCGTTTTGTCCTCCCGGGAGTATCGGTGATCGGGCGTCGTTGATCCTCCGGCCCCTGCCTCCCGGGGGCCATGCCCGGCCGGTGATCGGGACCCGCCGCGCCCCGGTGCGCTCCCCCCGATCACCGGGTGATCACCCCCTCGGCGATCGGCCGCGAACCGGAGGGGAACATCGCCCCCGTCGCCGACGGGGAGGCTCCCGGACGGCTTCTCCTGCGGGGCACGGTCCTCGATCCCCGGCACCTCGGGACGAGGCCATCGGGAGGGCGTCCCCGGGGCCTCCCCTTCGAGAGCCCTCCGGGACCGCCGATCGCCCCGACCGGGACCGGATCGGGGGCGCGATCACCGGGTGATCACCGGGTGATCACCAGCACCGAGGCGGCCCTCCGCAGGCCTTCCCGGCACCCCCGATCGTGTGGGGGTCGGAGGGCACCTCGGCGAGGTTTCGGCCCGTTCCGGAGGGGCAGGGCCGAGGGTCACGCCCGGCCGTCCCGGGCGTTCCTTGCCTCGGGGTCACCTCCGACCCCTGGGGGTGGCAGGGCAGGGGGGTGCGGTCCGCTCCCCCGCTGGCCGATAATGCCGGGGCCTCCGGCGACGGGCCGCTGGCCGATCCTTCGAGACCGATGAGCTGACGCGATGACGACGCATCCCAAGGGGCTGGTCGTGGTGACGGGGGGGGCCGGGTTCATCGGCTCCCACCTGGTCGAGGCCCTGCTGGCCGACGGCCACCGCGTCCGGGTGGTCGACAACCTCGCTACCGGGCACCGGGCCAACCTCGACCACCTCGGCAATGCCTACGAATGGGTCGAGGGGGATCTCGCCGACTTCGAGACCTGCCGGGGGGCCGTCGAGGGGGCCGAGGGGGTCCTGCACCAGGCCGCCATCCCGAGCGTCCCGAGATCCGTCCGGGAGCCCCTGGCCTCCCACGCCAGCGGGCCGACGGCCACCCTCAACGTCCTGGAGGCGGCCCGCCAGTCCGGCACCGTCCGCCGGGTCGTCTTCGCCGCCTCCAGCAGCGCCTACGGCGACACCGAGACCCTGCCCAAGCACGAAGGGATGCTCCCCCGGCCGCTCAGCCCGTATGCCGCCGGCAAGCTCGCCGGCGAGCACTACGTGACCGTCTACGCCCAGACGATGGGCCTCGACGCCGTCAGCCTCCGCTACTTCAACGTCTTCGGCCCGAGGCAGGACCCCTCCAGCCCCTACAGCGGCGTCATCTCGCTGTTCGTCCGGGCGATGGCCGAGGGCCGCCGCCCGACGATCCTCGGCGACGGCGAGCAGACCCGGGACTTCACCTTCGTCGCCAACATCGTCCGGGCCAACCTGCTCGCCCTGCACGCCGACCGCCCCCTCGGGGGCGCCGTCTTCAACGTCGGCACCGGCCGGAGGATCAGCCTCCGCCAGCTCGTCGAGGCGATCAACGCCGCGCTCGGCACGACCCTCGATCCCGAGTTCGGCCCCCCCCGAGCGGGCGACGTCCGGGACTCCCAGGCCGACCTGTCCGCCATCCGAGCCGACCTCGACTTCGAGCCGGTCGTCGACTTCGAGGAGGGTCTCCGACACACCGTCGGCTGGATGACCTCGGGCGGCGTCGGCGTCGGCTGATCCCAGGGGCCGCCGGGGCAGGGCAGAAGGGGTGATCCGGTCAGTCCCCTCCGGCCCTACGTCGCCGCCGGAGCATCCCCCCGGATCAGGCCGAGGATGAACGGGTCCCGGACGGTGTCCCGGAAGAAGACGGCCTTGAGCGAGGCCGGGGTCATCCCCCGATAAGCCTCGACGACCTCCGGGGGGGCCACGGCGAGAGCCTGGTCATCGACCTGGGACCGCTCTGAAGGCCCCAGGGCCTCCCAGAAGCGATCGATGGCCTCCCGGTCGGCTTTCCCCCGGGCGGCCCGCTCACGCTCCCTGAGGCGATCCTGGTGGCCCTGGCTGAAGAGGTCCTCGGACTCGCGACGCCTCGCCTCGCGGTCGGCCTTGGAGGCGAACCCCCGGGGCAGGGCGAAGTCCTTGCGGATCGCCTCGACGAGGTAGCCCGACGGGCTCAGGCGGACCCGGCGGTCCTCCCGGGAGATGAGCCAGTCGAAGGCCTCGACCTGGCGGGCGATCGCCCCGGCCGGGTGCGACGTGGCCAGCTCGACGGCGGTGGCCGGGGTGACCCCCCGGTCAACCAGATCCCGGACGATCGGGTCGGCTCCGACCCCCGGGGGAGGCTCCTCGGCCGGCTCGGCCTGGGCCCGGGTCATCCGGATCACCCAGCGCCTCCCCTGCTTGACGAACCGCTCGTCCGGACGCAGGGGGACGAGGAACCCGACCTCCTCCAGCTCCTCGATTCCCCGGCGGAGCTTCTCCTTGATCTTGCCCGCGTCGCGGTAGGTCCGGCTCAGGCCGACGTGCTCGAAGGCGAAGTCCTTGAGCTCGAACTCCCACTCCGCCTTGTGGTAGAACCGCTTGTCCAGGAAGCGGTACATCCGGCGGGCCGGGTGGCTGGTCAGCCGGATGTAGAGGTCGTAGTCGAGCCCCTTCAGGTAGCCGGCCTGGCAGCTCTTGAAGAACTCCCGCCCCCAGACCACCCGGCACCGCGACCCCCTCCCCCCCGAGGCCCGGCCGTCGCCGAGCTTGTAGCTGTCGATGATGTGGAAGCCGCCGCTGGTCCAGCAGCGCCCCTCGTTGTCCCACCACGCGTTTTCATATTTGAGATAGGTGCTGGCCCAGCGGTCCAGCGACGCGGCGATCCGGTCGTAGCTGCGCCCCTTGTCGGGCCAGCCCAGCAGGTCGATCAGCTGCAGCCGGGAGAAGTACACCTCCGGCTTGGCGAAGCCGTTCTGGCGACGGGTCAGCTGGATCAGGGCGAGGATCACGTCGTCGTCGATCGCCGTGGGCAGGCCGTATTCCTCCGGCGCGCTGATCACCAGCCTCCGGTCAATCTCCCGACCGGAGCCCGGGTCGAAGATCCGGTCGGCGTACTCAATCCGACGCTGCCCCCTGGGGGCGCGATCGGCCAGGAGCGTGATCGGGAACTCGGCGATGTTCAT
>NZ_CP036430.1 GCF_007752535.1 Tautonia plasticadhaerens | reverse complement strand
AACGGCAGATCCGCCCGGATTCGGCCCGATCCCTCGCGCTCGCGTACGTACGCGAGCGCCCGCGCGCTGTTGTTGTTCTTAAAACAAAAGTCTTAAAACAAAAGTCTTCGTCGATTTAAGTCTTTTTCCTAAAAGGACTTAAGTATTCGAAGTATGCTCGGTTAATCGTTAGGTGCACGTCCCAGGGTGTCCGGTTAATCGTTAGGTGCAGGGGAAAGTATGCTCGGTTAATCGGTAAAGGCGCCCAAAATTCTTATGAGTGGCGCCCAGATTCTTTCCTGGCCAAACGGATCGTACGGGCAGTCAATCGTTAGGTGCATCCTGGATCGCCTCTGTCCTCGGGGACCGAAGGGTGCCCGATGAATCGGTAAGGCGGAAGAGGCGAGGGCCCTCGGCGAGTATGTCCGGTGAATCTGTAGGACATGCGTCCAGAGGATCGGGCGTCGGGCCGGGTGTCCGGTGAATCGGTAGAACATGCGCCCACGTCGGGCGGTCTCAAGGGTGTCCGGTGAATCTGCAGGACATGCGTCCAGGAACGGAGGCGATCGGGATCGGTGGCGAGGGTGTCCGGTGAATCGGTAGGACGGGCGTCCAGCAGGGCGGCGGCGGGGGAGAGTCGGGACGAGGGTGTCCGGTGAATCTGCAGGACATGCGTCCACATCCGGCCGACGAGGCCGGGATGAAGGGTGTCCGGTGAATCGGTAGTGCGGGCGGTCGCCGACGGGCTGGAGGGAGGACCGCCGAGGGTGTCCGGTGAATCGGTAGTGGGACGCCGGTTTTCGGGCATCCACGCCCCGTGCCGGAGGAGCGAGGGCGGTCGGCCGTCGGGCGGGCCGCGCCAGAGGCCGCAGGAGGCCGCAGGGGGCGATCCCGGGCGAGAGGTCGACGTTCCGGTCGTCCGGGGATTCCGGCCCGTCCTGGGGCCTCCTGGGGATTCGGCCGATCGGGAGGCTCAGGCGTCTTCACGGGCCCGGAGCGGGGGCCCGAGCCGGGAGAGGAAGTCCCGCCAGCCGGACCGGGACTCCTGGTCGACCTGCTCTTCGAGCTCGCCGATGCGGTCGAGCAGCCAGGAGGTGGCGCGGCCCGACTTCCCCGAAGGGCCGCCGCGGGGGGCCTCCAGGGGGGGGGCGTCGAGCCCCTTCGGCTGCGAGGGGGAGGGGGGGGAGCCTTCAGGCCCGGGCCGCTCGCGGAGCTCCATCCGGAGCTCGGCGATCTCGCGCTGGAGCCGGTCGAGTCGCTCCATGTGCCGGTCGAACAGGGCGGCTTGGTCCTCATAGAGTTGTCGGACGACGGCCAGCAGCGCCCGTTGGAACTGGTCGTTGGACTGGAGCAGTTCGTCATGCCCCTGGCGGACCGCCTGCAGGGCCCGGGCCATGAGCCGGTCCCCCGGTTCGTCCGGGACGGGCAGGGTCACCGGGCTCGACAGCCCGACGGCCGACCGGGACGGCGGCCGCCCCGAGGGCGACGGGCCGAGCCGGGCGGCGAACCGGGAGCGGCCCAGTTGCAGCAGGTCTCCGTCCCGGATCGCCAGGACCGGGGCGACCGGCTCCCCGCCGATCGTCAGCGAGCGGCAGGCCAGGTTGACGACGTGGGCCCCGAGGGCCGTCCGCACGACGACCGCGTGGACCCGGGCCACGTCGTCCCCCTCGGCCTGCACGGCGCACGACCGGCTCCGGCCCAGGAACGACAGCTCCGAGAGCAGCGCCACCGGGTGGTCGGGCCTCCCCTCGGGCAGCAGCTCCAGCCCGCAAAGCCCGGGGACCTCGCCCAGCGGGTCGTCCCCCTCCGCCGGGGTCGTCGACGGCGGGGGGGAGGCTTCGAGCAGCTCGACCCGGTGGCCGGCCAGCTCCAGGCCCCGGCCGGGGGCGAGCCAGCAGGACCTCGTATCGGCCGGGACGCCGTCGAACCGGGTGCCGGTCCGGCTGGCCAGGTCGACGGCGAAGACCCCCCGGGGGCCGAGGTGCAGGTAGACGTGCCTGAGGCTCGCGTCCCGGGTCGGCACCGGCAGGTCGGCCCCCGGGGATCGGCCGATCAGGGCGAACGGCCGGTCGATGATCGCCACAGTCCCGGCCCCCTCGGGCCCGGTCAGGCGGAGCCGGAGCCGGCCCTCGGCCCAGAGCCTCGGGGGCGCCCCGGTCGGTCCGGTCGGGTCGGGTCTTCGGCGTTCGGGTTCGATGGCGATGCTCCGCGTCGCTTCGGTCCTCGAGCTCGGGCGACTCGCGATCACGTCCCGAAGGCATTGGGGCCGGCGGCGCCCCCCTGAAAGCATGTTAGGTGAACCGCATTGATCTGTGTCAAGGCGCGGCGTCCAGTGCCACAATGGCAGTCGGATCGGCCCGGGGCGGCGGCCCGACCGGCCAATCATGCCAATATGGCATGGCACGCCGCCTGGTCTCCGACGGCATTTTCTCCAAGTCGAATCGGGATTCTGAGTTGGGATATGACACGCCGGAGAGGCACGGCGATTGCTTTTCTCGGGGATGGTGATCCGGATCAAGTCGGCCCGGGGAGGGCGTCGAGCCCCCGGGCATCCGGGTCGACGGCGTGTTGCGAGAAATCGACGGCCCGGGCCGGGGTGGCGTCCCCGGTGCGCGCCGGGGATCGGGCCGACCAAATCGGGAGCGACGACGATGGCGATCGAGCGCTGGGATCCGTTCCGGGAGATGGTGAGCCTCCGGGACGCCTTCAATACCCTACTGCAGGAGAGTTTCGTGAGGCCCGACAGCCTGTCGGGCGGCGCCAGCGTGCTGGCGCTGCCGCTGGATATCTCGGAGACGGCCGAGGCCTTCGTGGTCCGGGCCTCGCTGCCGGGGGTCCGGCCCGAGGACGTCCAGGTGACCATCCACGGCGACACCCTGACAATCCAGGGCGAATCCGGTGCCGAGGAGGAGCAGCAGGGCGAGACCTGGCACCTCCGCGAGCGCCGGCTCGGCACCTTCCGCCGCACGGTGACCCTCTCCGTGCCGGTCGACGCCGATCGGGCGGTCGCCGAGCACGACCACGGCGTCCTGAAACTGACCCTGCCCAAGGCCGAGTCCGCCCGGCCGAGGCAGATCAAGGTCGGCCCGAAGGACCCGAGTTCCAACTGATCGGGACGGCCGGGTCGCTCGACGAACCGGACATTCGATCATGTGAGCACGAGGCCGACGACCCCCCCCGGGGCCGCCGGCCTCGTCGCGTCCCGCCCCCGATGGCGGGGGGCATATTCGGCCGCGCCTGCGCCGACCGAATGGCGGGGTGGGACGGCCGAGGCGCCGGGATTCATCGGCGGGCGATCAGCAGTGCGATCCGATCCCGCCTCGGGTCATCCCGGTGGATCCAGAGGGCGTCGCAGTTGGTCGGGCCAGTCTCCTCGGCGGAGATGGGCGTGAGGACCAGGCGATGCCGTCGCATCCTCCTCCGGGTCGACATGGCGTATCCGAGGTAGCCCCGCTCCTCGAAGAAGGCGACAACCTTCGACTGGCTCGCCCCGGCCCGAATGAGGCTGTCGGCATGGTACTCCATCAGGACGGCAGGCCTATGAGAGGCGAGGGTCTGATCGAGTCCCTGTAGGGCCTCCAATTCGAAGCCTTCGACGTCGAGCTTGATCACGGCCGGGGGCCGGTCGAGTCCGGCCAAGACGTCGTCCCCGCGCCTCACGGGCACCTCATAGGAGGCCGAGATCCTGTCGGCCGGGATGCCCTCGCCGGCCAGCGTCCCCATGCCGGGGTCATCATCGATCACCGTGAGCTTGAGGGTGTCATCCCGGGAGCCGAGCGCCATTGGATGCACCATCAGCGTCTCCAGGTCGTTGCTGGAGGCGAGCCTCCGGAGCCGGTCAAGGCACGTCGGATTGGGCTCGAAGCAGATGACCCGACCCGACGGACCGACCAGCTGGGACCCCTGGAGCATAATCATCCCGATGTTCGCGCCGATGTCGATGAATAAATCCCCCGGGCGGAGCAGCCGCCGCATCGCCAGCGGGACCTCGAGTTCGATCGAACGACCGAGGAAGTAGGTGAGCCGGTCCGACCAGTAGGACAGGCGAAGCTCCATAAGGTAACCATGCCACTTCCCCCTCATGGTCACGACCGGGGCGTCCTTCCACCGGTAATTGTGGGCCGGTGAGGTCAGGCGGAGTTTCTGACACAGCCATCCCCAACCCGGCAACTCGGCCCTCATGACCGGTAGGAAGAGGAACGGGAGTCTCGGGTAGCTCATTGAGGCGTCCTTCAACGGTGATGGGGGTACCGGGCCCCCCGGGCCGGCGTCTCATCCGGGGAGGGCAGCGATAAGCAAACCCACCCTGGAGACGTCTGCAGGGCCCTTGCCGATTTGCTCGGAGGACTGACTCTTACGGGTGTCGCCGGCTCCACGACTCGCGTGGTCACGGAGACACCAGTAAGTATGTGATTTGTTCAATCCAGTATCAGCTCTGGAGATTCGGGGCCGATCGTCCGCGACGCGGGATCGGGCCTCCAAGTATATCTCGGCCGAGTCCGGCCGCCCCAGACCGCCGAACCCCGCCCCGGGGCCGCCGGCCTCGTCGTGCTTCGCCCGATGAGCGGGTTCAGTCCGGGCCATCGGAGACGCCCCGGTCATCGTGTCCTAGGGTTCTCCTCGAGCGGACGCCCGCCGCGGCCGGTCGCACCGCCCCAGGGCCGTCGCGATCGGGCACGGGGGGCCCATCCAACCGGGAAGGACTCGAGCGGGGCACCGACCGTTGAGCGGGCAGGCCACACTGTCGCCGGATCGCCGGGGATCGGGAGAGGACACCCCGGGCGTCGCCGGCGACGCCCTCGGGGAGGTGCGGGGGGCGGTCGGCCTGCTGGGCGGGGCGATCGACCGGCCGTCGGTCCTGCTGGCGACGCTGCTGGCGGCCAACGCCGTCTTCCAGCCGTATCGGGGACGCCACCACGACGCGATCCTCTACGGCTTCCAACTCACCAACCGGGCCTCGGGGGGCCGGCACGCCGCCGACCTGTTCCTCAAGTTCGGCTCGCAGGATGACTACTCGCTCTACTCCCGGCTCGTCTCGCCGCTGGTCTCGGCCCTGGGGCTCGACGCGGCCTCGTTCCTGGTCTACCTCGCCGGCGTCGTCGCCTTCTCCTGGGCCCTGATCCGCCTGGTGGGGGCGATCGTCCCCGACTGGGCGGTCGCCTCGGCGGGCCTGGTCGCCGTCGCGGTGGCGGCGGTGCCGCTCGGGGGCCTGGAGACGTTCCACATCAATGAGAACTTCCTCACGCCCCGATTGCCGAGCGTCGCCCTGGCGATGATCGGCCTGGAGCGGCTGCTCCGGGGGCGGTGGGGGTTGGCCGGGGCGGCGCTGGCGGCCTCGATGGCGGTGCACCCGCTCATGGGGTTCGGCGGGGTGCTGGTCGCCCTGGCCTACGTCGCCGCCCGGGTCGTCCCGCCCCGGATCTCGGCCGCGGTCGGCGTCCTGGGGCTGGCGGCGACGGCGGCGATCCTGGCCCTGCCGGGGCCGGGCGCCCGGATCTTCGGCGGGATGGATCCGGCCTGGTACGGCGAGGTCCTGTCGAGGAGCCGGTACATGGTCGGCCTCGCCTGGGATCCGGCCGACTGGCTCCGGCTACTCGCCTCGCTCTCGATCCTGCTGGCGGGCCGTCGCCTGCTCTCGGCCGACCGACGGTCGGCCGACCTGCTGCTCGCGGTGGCGGTCGCCTCGGCGGCGGGGATGCTCGGGTCGCTGCTGGCCGGCACCCGGCCCTATGCCCTGCTGCTGCAGGGGCAGCCGTTCCGGGCCCTCTGGCCCCTGGAACTGCTCCGCCTCCCCCTGGCGATGGTGCTGGCCCGGGCCTGGTGGGGCCGGGGCCCACGGGGCCGGCTGGGGGCCGTGCTGCTGGTCGGCGCCCTGACGACCCGGGCGCCGAGCCCGGCCGACCTCGCCCTGCTGCTGGCCGTCTCGACCCTCGCCGCGGTGGTGCTCCGGCGGGCCGGCACGCGGCCCAGGGATCCGGAGTGGGCGTGGAAGGCGGCCTCGGCCGGCATCGCGACGGCCGCCGCCGTCCGGATGGCCTGGATGTACGCCTGCCTGTCCGGCATGTGGGGCGCGTTCGCCGCCCTGGTCGACCTGGACGCGATCGCGGCGATCGCCCTGGCCCCGATCGACCCCCTCGCCCGGGGGTTGCTGGTCGTCGCGGCCGGCTCGGGCCTGGCGGCGACGCTGGGGACGGGGGGGGGATACCGGGCCGCCGCGCTGGCGATCTTCCTCGCGGCCCAGCTGGGCGGCCTGGCCATCTCCGACCGGCAGCCGATCGGCGACCGGGACCGACGCCGGGAGGCCGACCTCCGGCTCGTCTCCGGCTACCTGGCCCGGCACCCGACCGATCGCCCCGGCGTGCCGACGGTCTACTGGCCCGACCGGCTGACCGACCTCTGGTTCGAGCTGGGGGTCGACTCGTACTCGGCCTACTACCAGTCGGCCGGCGTCGCCTTCCGCCGGGGGACGGCCATCGAGGCGAGGCGCCGGGCCGACCTGGTGGCGCCGTTCGAGATGTACGAGCTCACGAATCAGAAGATGATCACCCGGGACGACGACCTGGAGAAGGTCGCCCGCTACTTCCGGATCGGCGAGGACCCCGACCCCCCGACGCTGGGGGATCTCGTCCGCCTCTGCGGCGACGAGGGGCTGGACCTGGTGGTCGCCCGCGCGGGCTACCCGGGCTGGTACGCCGCCGGGAACGGGCGGTGGTACATCTACGATTGCGAATTTGTGCGAGGCCGGGCCGCCGGGCTCGTCGCGGGCGGGGGCCCCCGAGCCGGCGGCCCCGGGCGAGGCGGCTGACCCCGCCGGGGTCGGCATCGACGACGACGACCGTCATCAGATCGGAGCGCGCCAATGAGAGTCGCAGTGATCGGGGCCGGCCCCGCCGGCCTGGCGGCCGCCTACCGGCTGGCCGGGTCGGGCGAGGACGTCGAGGTCTTCGAGTCGTCCGGTCAGGTCGGGGGGATGGCCCGGTCCTTCCGCCTCTGGGGGCAGACCGTCGACCTCGGGCCGCACCGCTTCTTCAGCACCGACCCGAGGGTGAACGCCCTCTGGATGGAGGTCGCCGGCCGGGACTACCGGATGGTCGACCGCTTGACCCGCATCTACTACGGCGGGCGCTACTACCGATACCCGCTCGAGCCCGCCGACGCCCTCCGGAAGATGGGGGTGGTCGAGGCCTCCCGCTGCATGCTCAGCTACCTGAAGGAACAGGTGAATCCCTCCTTCCCCGAGGGGTCCGGCGGGACCTTCGAGTCCTGGGTCGTTGGCCGGTTCGGCCGTCGGCTCTTCGAGATGTTCTTCCGGTCGTACAGCGAGAAACTGTGGGGGATCCCCTGCTCGGACCTGGACGAGGATTTCGCCGCCCAGCGGATCAAGAAGTTCTCGCTCGGCGAGGCGGCCAAGAAGGCCATCGGCCTGGGGGGGGCGGGGCACAAGACGCTGGTCGACCGCTTCGCCTACCCCCTCGGCGGCACGGGGATGATCTACGAGCGGATGGCCGACGCCGTCCGGGAGGCCGGCGGCCGGGTCCACCTCGGCGCCCGGGTCCGCCGGGTCCTCCACCAGGAGGGGAGCGTCCGGGGCCTGGAGCTGGCCGACGGCGACCGGGTCGGCTTCGACCACGTCATCTCGACCATGCCGCTGACCCTGCTGGTCCGGGGCCTGGGGGAGGCCCCCGAGGCCGTCTCCCGGGCCGTCGACTCGCTCCGGTTCCGCAACACGGTGCTCGTCTACCTCAACGTCGAGGGGACCGACCTGTTCCCGGACCAGTGGCTCTACATCCACTCGCCGGAGCTGATGGCCGGCCGCCTGACCAACTTCCGCAACTGGGTGCCGGAACTCCACGGCGGGGCGGGGTCCTCGATCCTCGCGCTGGAGTACTGGTGCGACGACGAGGATCCCCTCTGGGCCGAGCACGAGGAGGCCCAGGTCGCCCGGGCCGTCCGTGAGCTCCGCGCGACCGGACTGATCGGCGACGCCCGGATCCTCGACGGCGACGTCGTCCGGGTCCCCCGCTGCTACCCGGTCTACCGGATGGGGTACAAGGACCACCTGTCGGCCGTCACCTCCTACCTGTCGGGCTTCTCCGGACTGACGCCGATCGGCCGGTACGGCTCGTTCAAGTACAACAACCAGGACCACAGCCTCCTGATGGGGATCCTGGCCGCCGAGAACCTCCGGTCGGGCACCCGCCACGACCTCTGGTCGATCAACACCGACTACGAGTGCTACCAGGAGGCGGCCGAGATCCGGGAGACGAGGCTCGGAGGGGTCGAGGCCGATCCGGTGCCGATCCCCGCCCCTTCGCCCGCCTGATCGGCGGCGGGCGGCGGGCGGGCCGGGGCGATTTGACCGGGCCTCGGCCGACGTTGTAGGGTGGTCCGGTCGAGCCCGCCGGCCGGTGCCGGCGGGCCGCGTCTCAACCCCTGAACGGGCCCCGACATGGCCGAAGCGACGACCGAGCCGACCTCCTCTTCCCCCTCCCCGGCCGGCACCGAGGGGAGGATCGGGCCGGCGGCGTGGTGGGGGCTGATCGGCCTGACGGCCCTGGGGGCGCTGGCCCGGTTCTACCGGCTCGACGCCCAGTCGATCTGGATGGACGAGACCTTCGTCGTCAACGCGGCCCGGCTGGCGAGGTTGGAGGGGCCGCTGGCCGTCTCCCGGCTCGACCACTCGGCGCCGCTCGGCTACTGGCTGGCCTGGCTGTCGACGGGCCTCGGCGGCGACTCGCCGTCCTGGCTCCGCGTGCCGACGGCGGTCGCCGGGACCCTGACGGTGCCGATGATGTTCGCGCTGGGGATCCGGCTCTTCCGGTCGCCGCCGATCGCCCTGGCGTCGGCCGGGGTGATGGCCGTCTCCCCATTCGCCGTCTGGTACGCCCAGGATGCCCGGATGTACGCCCACTGGATCCTGGCGTCGGCCGCCTTCGTCTACGTCTGCTGGCCGGCGGCGGCGGGACGGCCCAGCTTCTGGGGGTGGGCGGCGATGGCCTTGACGACGGCCGTCGGCCTGTATGTGCACCACTACATGGCCTTGCTCTCGGCGACCTTCGGCCTGTTCCTGCTGGCCGTGCTCGGGCCGAGGGACCGGCGGCCCTGGATCTGGGCCGCGACCCAGCTCGTCGCCGCCCTGGCCTTCGTGCCCTGGCTGTTGCTGACGGCCGACCGGATCGGCCAGGCCGGGTCGTCCAAGCCGATGGCCCTGCTCTGGATGCCGTACACGTACTTCACCTTCTCGGCCGGCTTCTCGCTCGGCCCCTCGGTCCGGGAGCTGCAGCTCGACGGCCCCTCGGCGGCATTGCGGTCCCACGTGGCGGAGATTGCCATGGTCGGGCTGGCGACGGCCGCCGCCGGGCTGGCGGGCCTGCGTCGCTTGCTCCGGGAGGGTGACCGCCGGGCCGGGGCCTGGTGCCTGGCCTGGGCGGTCGGGCCGGTGGCCCTGGCGATCCTGGCGACCCAGGTGAAGGACAACCTCAGCTACAACGCCCGGTATGCCGCGGCCTGCTACCCGGCGGCGGCCCTGATCCTGGGAGGGGCGATCGCCTCGGCCCGGCGGTCGGCCCTGGCGGCGGTCGGGGTGGCGGGCCTGGCCCTCGTCTCGTCCTGGTCGCTCTGGAACTGGTACGAGTCCCCCCGGTACGCCAAGGAGGACCTCCGGTCCGCCGCCTCGTTCCTGGACGGCGCCTTCGAGGAGGGGGACCTGATGGTGATCGCCAACGGCCGATCGATCCCGACCCTGGACTACTACGGCTTCCCCTGCCCGCCCGGGGCGGTGGTCGCCGACCAACCCGGCGAGGTCCCCAAGGCCGCCGAGGACCTCGACCGGCTGGCCGGAGGTCCCCCGCGCCGGGCCTGGCTGCTGGAGTACCGGGAGTGGGAGGTCGACCCGTCCCGCTCCCTCCGATCGGCCCTGGGAGCCTCGGCCAACCGGCTCGACGAACGCCGGTGGCCCGGCGTGACGCTGGGGCTCTACCGCCTCCCCGGCCCGGGAGGCCCGGCCGGGCCGTGATCCCCGGGACCGAGGTCGTCGAGCCGGGCCTGGGATCGCAGCCGTCCAAGTACCGGCGTCCGTTGACGGATTGCCGTGTCGTCTCCCGTCCCGATCGATTCGCCAAGGGTCACGAGGGACGCATAACCCGCGCTTCCCGACGCATACCGCTCCGGTTCACGTCCCCGTTAACGGGCGGAGTCGGTCCTGGAGTCGCAGCCGGGTAACCTCGGGAAGTTCGGGGAGCGTGGACCTCTCCTGCGCCTTTGCAGGCGGAAGGCGCGGTCGGCTCGGGTCCGTCAGGTCGTGCGGGACTGGCTGAGCCCGTCAACGACCACGGGCGAACGGGTCGGCGGGGAAGGCCATGTTGAGCAGGAAGTGCTGGAAGTCCTCGCGGTCGCGGAGGGGGTCGAGGTCGGGGTCGGCCTTCATGTTCGCGAGGTTCGAATAGCCGGCGCCCCGGGCCTGCCTCAGGGCCGCCATCGCCCGGAGGGCCTGGGCCTCGCGGCAGCCCGGGTCGGCGAGCGGCACGATCAGGGCCAGGCTGCACGCCAGGTTGTACCGGCAGGCGGGGTACCGGTCGGCCAGCGATCGGTCGACCGCGACCGCCCGCTCGAAGGCCGCGAGGGCCGCGATCGGGTCGCCGACGGCGTCCTCCACGCGGCCCAGGCCGCGGAGCGCGTTGCCGAGCGTGCTAACGTGGAAGATCCGCTCGGGCTGCTCGCGGACGATCGGATCCATGACCTCCACGGCCCGACGCGCCAGCGGCAACGCCTCGGCCGCCCGGCCCGCGAGGGCGAGGATGGTGGCACGCTGGTTGAGGGACTTGGCCAGCAGGTTCGTGGTGTACGCGTCCCCCTCCTCCTCGGCGAGCAGCGCCTCGGCCAGGTCGGTCGCCTTGCGGTAGGCCTCCAGGGATTCGGCCTCTCGGCCGAGCAGCCGCAGCACCCAGCCGAGCGACACCAGGTCCTCCGCCCACGCGCGGCGATACACGGGGATCGATGGGTTGGCGACGGCCATCGCCTCGCGGAGCTTCAGGGCACGCCGCATGAAGCCGAGCGCGTCCTCGAGGCGGCCCTGGTCGTACTCCAGCGAATAGCCGTCTGCGTAGCAGTCCGCCAGCCGGGAGCGGAGCGCCAGGTTGCCGGGCTGTTCGCCGCAGAGCCCCTCGAAGAGGTCGCGGGCCTGCTCCCAGGAGGACCGGGCCTCGGCGTGCCTCCCCGACTCGCGAAGGGTCACGGCGCGATCGAGCAGGACGCTCCCCAGGTCCTCGCGGACGATGGCCGACAGGTCGTTGCGCCCGGTCAGGTCGTTCGGGCCGGCGGCCCGGGGCAGCGGCCGATCGAGCAGCGGCCGGGCGATCGCGACGGCCCGATCCCACTCGGCCAGGGCCTCGTCGGGCCTGCCCGTATCGCGGAGCACCTTGCCGATATTGCGATGGGTCCGCGCCACGTCGATCAGGGCGAGGGCGTCGTCCGGGCGCTCCTTCGCGATCGCCTTGCGGATCTCCAGGGCCTTGCGGTGGGCCGCCATCGCCTCGTCCGTCCGCTCGTCGTCCCCCGCCAACAGGCCCTGGGCGCCGTGGGCGATGGCCAGCAGGCGGCGGTACTCGACGTTGTCGGGATGGTCCCGGGCCAATTGCTCGTAGAGGTCGGCGGCGATCCGATAAGGCCCCGCCGCCTCCTCCGGCTCGCCGAGTCCCTGGCTGATCCAGCCGACGCGGAAGGAGGCCGATGCGGCCTCGGCCCGGACGGCCGGGTCGTCGCCGCGCTCGCGGAGGAAGTCACGATAGTAGCGTCGGGCCGCGTCGAGCAGCTCCTTGCGGAGGGGCTGCAGGCCGGGCACGTTGAGCAGGGTGCTCTCGCTCACCGTGGTGAAGTACTCGTCCACCGCGGCGCGGGCCTGTCGGAAATTCGCCTCGGCCTTCGATCGCTCGCGGTCGATCAGCGCCGCCCCGACCGACAGCCCGGCCACCGCCGAGACGAGCAGCGCCGCCGCCCCAGCGACCAGCGGCCGATGCCGACGCGCCCACCGGCCCGCGCGCCGCAGGGGCGGGTCACGATAGGACGAGTTCGGCTCGTCGGCCATCCAACGTTCAACATCCTCGGCCAGGGCCCGCGCCCTCGGGTAGCGGCCCTCCGGCCGGGTGGCCATCGCCTTCAGGCAGATCGCCTCCAGCGCCGGGTCGATCGCCGGGTCGTGCTGGCGGGGGGGCCGAAGCTCGCCCCGATCCACCGCCCGGAGCACGGCGCCGACGTCGTCGCCCTCGAACGGCGGCTTGCCGGTCAGCAGGCAGTAGAGCGTGGCGCCGAGGCTGTACACGTCGCTGGCCGGGCCGAGGGAACTCAGGTCGCCCCGGGCCTGCTCGGGGCTCATGTAGGCCGGCGTCCCCAGGGCCGAGCCGGGCAGGGTCTCGGCCGATCCGCTGGCCGAGCTGGGCACCAGCGGCCGCTCTCCGGCCGCCGCGTCGAGGTCGGCGTGGCCCGACGCCTTGGCCAGCCCCCAGTCGACCACCAGCGTCTCGCCGTGCCGGCCGACGATGACGTTGCCCGGCTTGATGTCGCGGTGCAGCACCCCGCGGGCGTGGGCGTATTCGATCGCGTTGCAGACGTCCAGGAACCGCCTCAGCAGCTTGCGCAGCTCCAGCGATCTCCGGCCCGGGTCGCGCCGGATTGACTCGTCCCCGTGGAACCGCCCGATGGCCTCCTTCAGCGAGTCGCCGCGGATGAACCGCATCGCGTAGTAGGGCCGGCCGTCGTCGAAGGACCCCAGGCCGTAGACCGGGACGATGCCCGGGTGTTCCAGGCCCCCGGTGATCTCCGCCTCGGCCAGGAACCGGGCCCGGCTGGTCGGGTCGTCGGCGTGGCCGTCGAGGATCTTCTTGAGGGCCACCTCGCGATGCAGCTCGTCGTCCAGCGCCACGAAGACGGCCCCCAGGCCACCCCTGGCGTGCGGCCGGAGGATGCGGAACCGCTGTCCCTCGGAGGTCGCGGTCCCGACGGAGTAGGTGGTCGTGCGCCCGGCGTCGCCCTCGCCCTCCTCGGTGGCGTCCGACGCGCCGCCGATCCGGGCGACTGAGCCGGTCAGCTCGGGGTCGGCCAGGGCCGCGAGCCGATCGCGGGTCGATCGGCCTGCGGGCAGCGACGCGAGGCTCCGCTCGGTATCGCCGCCGTTCTTCTTCAGGTGCAGGACCAACATGGCCGCGACGCCGTCGCGCGCGTCGGCCTCGAGGTGGCCGAGGGCGACGAGGTGGTCGTCGAGCGCGCGGCCCCGGTCCCGGGTCCAGGCCTGGAATGCCCCGACGAGCTGCACCTGGTCGATCAAGCCGTTCTGGAGGGCGAGCAGGCCGAAGAGCAGGTCGCGATCGCTGGCGGCCATGGCGCGTTCCCGATCGGCGTCGGCGGACCGGGCCGTCCGCCCCCTCCCCGGGGGTGACGGCGTGTGGTCCCGACGGGCTACCCGGAGTATCGCATGACCCATCGGCAGATTCATCACGCCACCGCATGTTCCTCCCGGCACAGCCCCGAAGTGCGTTATTGGGGCAAACCACGCAATTATGAACGAAAACGCATTGGAGAGGGTTGGATCTCGTCCGGTCGTCATCCCGGACCGGCCCCGGGAGACGGCCCCCGGACATTGCCGGGGGCGCCGGGGGAGGGAAGGGGAGGCCGTCCCCTCCCCCTTCGATCAGGAGCCCCGATCCAGCGGCGGGGCGGCCAGCGACCGGCCCGAGAGGACCGGGAACGGCGAGGCGGCCGGCCCTCCCGACGACTCGGCCGGGAGGCCCCGGCCGGCGAGGCCCGGCTCGAGCGCCGGGGGCCGGGGGACGAGGCCGGGGGCGGGCATCCTGGCCGGCGGCACGACGTCCGGCGGCTCCAGGTCGACCGGCCGGGCCACGGGGGTCGTGGGCTCGGCCGGCGGCGGGACGATGACGGTCGTGGCCGAGAAGGTCACCGCCGGGGGGTCGACCAGCCCGGCGTCGTTGGTTGTCGAGATCCTCACGGCCCCGAGGCCGTCGGGGTCGGGGATGTAGCGGAAGGTCGCCGAGGGGGCGCCGACCGACAGGGTGACCCCGGGCGGGTCGAACCGGCCGGGGCCGTCGCTGGAGGGGACGACGGAGACCGGGCCCCCCGGGTCGACGCCCGGCCGGAGCGAGACGGCGAAGGGGTCCGACGGCCGGCCGGCCAGGCCGGCCGGCGGGCTCGGCGCGACCAGGTCGTAGCCCTGCTCGGGGCGGCCGGTGGGGATCTCCAGCGTCACGACCCGGCTGCCGAGGGCCTCCGCCCCCGACTCGCCGACCACGTCGAGCCGGTACTCGTAAGCCCCCGGCCCCCCGGGCAGGTCGAGCACGGCCGAGGCCGTCTGCCCGGCCAGCGGCTCGAACGGCCCGGCGCCCCCGGCCCGGCGTCGCATCCACCGGAAGCGCAGCGGCTCCGGCCCGGCCCCGGGGCCTTCGGCCGCCAGGATCGCCGCGTCGGGGGCCGCCACGGCCATCCCGATCGCCGGGGCCGCCATCGTGCCCACCCCGAGCGGCTCGTTGCCCTCGTTGACCAGCGGCCGGGTCCCCGCATCGGAATGGAAGCTGGCCCCCTGGATCAGGCGGTTGCCGTAGTAGCGCCAATTCTCGGACTTGTCCGCAAGGATGGAGTCCCCGTTGTGCATCGCCACCGACGCGTTGGGCACGGAGAAGTCGTTGTCCCGGATCGTGATCTGGTCCCCCTGGCCGCTCAGGCTTCGCAGGCGGTTCCGCTCGACCACCGCCCAGGCCGGCCCCATCCGGTCGTTGCCGAACGCGCTGTAGCCGAGCAGGTCGCCGTAGGTGTCGGTGACGACGCTGAACCGGGTCTCCCACCTCAGGTTCTTCCACGACTTGCCCGCGCCGTAGATGTACCGCCCCGAATTCCGGGTGCAGTGGGTCATCTGCGTCCGCAGGCTATTCTGGTAGCGGAAGAAGTGGAGCTCCGGATTCGCCTCGAACTCGCACCGGGTGACGGCCATCGCGTGGGCGGCGCTGCCGATGACCAGGTAGTCCCCCGCCGAGGCGAGGCGACACCGGTCGATCACCAGCGCCCGGCTCGTGTAGTCCATCGAGAGGAAGCGGTGCGTGCCCCGGTTCTCGAAGTCGTGCACCAGCAGCAGCCGGGCGTTGCTCCCCGAGAAGACGAGCTTGCAGTACTCGGGCGAGGACTGGTCGTAGATCCCCGTGTCCTGGATCATCAGGCCCGAGATCCGGACGTCGTAGATGTCGTTGAACGGGATGGAGGCCGGCGAGCCCGCGAACTCCGCCCGGGTCGAGGCGACGAGCGTCGGCCGGTCGGCGTCCGGATCTCCGTAGGAGCCCAGCAGCAGCGGGCCGGTCACGTAGGAGAGGTTCAGGGACGTCCGGATCGGGAACCGATCCCCCCTCCTCAGCAGGATCCGGACGTTGGGCCGGTCCACCTTGGCGATCGCCTTGACCACCGTCTCGAGCGGGGCGTCGGGCGAGGTCCCCTCGTTGGAGTCGCCCCGCGCCGGGTGCGTGGAGGAGACGTAGTAGGTGATCGTCGTCTCCGGCCAGGGCGTCACGTCGACCGTCGCGACCTTGCCGGCGAACAGGCAGGACTGCGGCTGCGGCCGGCCCTGACGGTCGTAGGGCGGGGTGACCACGGCCAGGTGGGCGTCATAGCTCCCCTCCTCCTCGAAGACCTGGGAGACGAAGAAGCCGGTGGACCGGGCGTAGGCCTGGCCCCTCCAGGGGGCCGTCGACCCGTCGTGCAGGGCGGCCTCGCCGGCCCGGGTGAAGGCCCAGAGGTAGTAGTAATCCTGCATCGCCATCCGGTCGACCTGGGCCACCTGCGTGGCGTCGAACAGGACCGCCAGCGGCCCGACCCCCGAGGTCCGGTTCGTCCGGACCGACAGCCGGATCGCCAGGGCGGCCACCTGGTCGTCGGCCATCGCCGCCCCCGACGCCACCACGTGGTCGACCGACCCGTGGGGGGCCGGCAGCCGGTCCCCGGGGCTCAGCAGGCGGGACGTCCCCGAGGCCGGGCCGACCAGGCCCGGGTCGATCGCCGACGAGCCGATCGGCACCCCGTCCCGGAAGAAGGAGACCGTCCCCCCGTCCCGACGGACGGTGAGCACGTGGCGCAGGTATTCGCTGCCGGTGCCGGCCTCGCTGGGGATGCCATCCGCGATGAGCGTGCGCCCCGAGCCGACCACCAGCCCCGAGGTGCTCGCCGATGCGAACGGGATGCCCCCGCCGACCCCCTCGCCCGCCGGCACCAGCCCGCGCTCGACCAGCCGGTGCCCGTGGCCCGTGGCGTCCTCGCCCGCGCCGGAGACCTCGTCGAAGTCGTACCAGGCCGACAGCCCGGCCGCCAGGCCCGCCGCCAGCCCGCCGTACGCCGGCGCCGAACCCCCGCCGTGCAGCGCCGAGACCTCGGCGCCCGTGAGGGCCCGGCCCATCCAGATCCCCCAGTTGTCCAGCAGGCAGGGGAGCGACGCCCCCAGGTCGGGGGCGACGCCGAAGCCGAATCCCGTGAAGGTCGATCCCATCGCCGGGTTGCCCGACACGTCGATCGAGCCGGCCGCGACGCCGTCGTAATACAGCGTGATCGCGCCCCCCGAACGCACCGCCGCCAGGTGGACCCACGCGTCCTTCGGCGCCGGGCCGAAGTCGGCCGCCGGGCCGCCGGGCAGGGACAGCCGGTAGGCCCCCGGCGAGCCGCCCCCGGAGTGCACGATGTGCGGCCGGGTCGACGAGAGCCGCGCGTCGGCGCCATCCTTGGCCGCGAAGACGCCCGACCCGCCGGCCACCCCGTCCCTCGAGTCGTCCGCCTTGCGCACCCAGCCGGCGACCGACCACTCGGTCCCCGCCCAGGCGACCGGCAGCCGGCGGTCGAGCGTGTGGCCGGCCGAGGAGGAGGCGCCCGGCAGCCGCCTCGCCCCGGCGAGGGCCGGCGCCGACATCGGGCCCTCGACGACGTACCGGATCTCGGTCGGCGTGGCGAGGGCCACCGGGTGGTACCCGTCATAGGGCGGCCCCAGGCCCCGGACCCGGACCCGGTCGCCGTTGGCGAAGGGGTGGCCGTCTCCCACGTCGACCCGGCATCGCACGCGGACGATGCCGTCGCCGGGGTCAGGCACCGTTTGGATCTCGACGGCCGTCGCCGCCCGGCGGCCGGCCAGCGCCTCGGACGCCCGGGCCACCACCTCGGGGCCGCCCGGCGCCCGGATGGCCAGCTCCGGCACCCCGTCGTGGTCGACTCGGATCTCGAGGTAGTCGTCGTCCGACGGGCCGGCCGACTCGCCGTAGAGGCCGAAGGCGCGGTCGAAACGGGTCGCCGAGGCCAGGCTCATCGTCCAGCTCGGCCGCCCCGACAGCACCAGACCGTCGTGCTCCAGGCGGCTGCCCGTGGCGGTGGAGACCACCCGGGTGAAATCCCCCCGCCACGACAACCCGCCGGACGGGCCGACGTACCGGAAGGCCCGACCGGAGGACTCGTCCGCCCACCCCGAGACGGCCTGCATGTCCCCCGCCGGCCGGGACAGCGGCGAGAGCGTCGAGCCGACGCCCGAGGGGTCGGCCAACGTGATCCCCCCCCAGATGTCCCCCCGGACGCCCCCGGCCTCCTCGAGCGGCCAGTAATTCTGCAGCCCCCACTGCCGGAGCCGGGCCGGCGCGACCTCCCGGGCGTCGGCGCCGACCCCCCCGGCGTAGAGCGTGGCGATGGTCTCGTCGATGGTCCCGGCGATGCCGCCGGGCGGGTTCTTGAAGAAGGCCGCCCGGGACATGCTGATCGCCGGGAACCCGTCCCGCCACTGGACCTTTCCCAGGTGGAACGGCAGCCAGTCGGACCGCACCCCCCCCGAGTGCGGGACCGGCGCCGATCGCTCGCCGTCGACGCTGAGGTTCAGCGTGTTGGTGACCGAGTCGTGCCAGGCGACCACGAAGTACCAGCGCCCCACCTGGATGCCCCCGGGCAACGCCGAGTGCGGCCCGGGGACCAGGCGGCGGGGCGACTCGCCGTAGACGAGGAAGCGGAACTGGTCCGGCCCCGAGGGCGAGTTCAGGCAGAGCAGCCACTCGCTCAGGGGGTCGGACTTGTGCCCCCACTTGCCGGCGACGTGCGTCTCGCCGCGATCCAGGTCCGACTGCGTCGGCCGGGAATTGACCCGCACCCAGCAGGCGAAGCCGAAGTCGACGTCGCCGGTCTTCAGGTTGTTCTGATTCGCGGCGGAGAGCTGGGTATCGGTCGTGCCGTCCCAGTGGGCGGCGCTGCCGCCGGTGACCCCGCGGTCGGCGCGGAGCCAGAGCAGGGGATCGGGCGACGCGCCCGGGTCGGAGAAGGTCATGGGAAGCCCCGGTGGGTGGAGTGTGGGGCCGGCCGCCGGCCGCCCGACTCCGGGCGGCGGGACCGCTTTGGGCTCCTCGACGACCGTCCCGGAGGCGTCGCCGGCCCCCTCGACCCCCCCCGTCGGCCCGTCGGTCGAGCCCGGGGGCGAGGGCGGGGGGGGCGGGGACGCCGCCGGGCCTCCCCCGGCCGCCCCGTCCCTCCCGGAGCAGCCGGGCAGGGCGAGCAGCAGGGCCCCGACCGCCCAGACGACCAGGCTCGAGGGCCGGGCGGGTCTTCGACGTCGGGGTCGGGGACGGGGGTCGTCGCGGGGGGGGGCGTCCGCGCCGGGCCCTCCCGGTCGCTCTGGTCGAACGCTCATCGTCGAGCGGTCCCGGGCTCGGGGCTCCCTCGGCGGGCTCGGCCCGCCGGGCCCGCCGCGGCGTGCGGCCGGCCCCATTGCGATCGCCCCCCCAATATTAATCTCAGGGAATTTGGCCGCATAATTCACTTTAATTTACTCAGTGGTGGGCACTCGGGGGCGGATTGGCGGCGGGGGGGGCCGGGAAAGCCCGCCCCGGTCCTCCGCCCCATCCCTCTACGTCGCCCGACCGCCCTCGGGGCGGTCGCCATGCCGCCCCGCGCCTCCCCCGGCCTCGGCCCCCCGGGGGCAAGCCCATCGGGGAGGCCGCCGCCCTCCGACCCGGGGACGCCGGGCGGGGGGCGGCCGGGGCCGGCGTCATCCCAAGCCGGCCGGGGCCGGGGCGTGGATGGCGGCGTCGGCCTCGGCCCGGAGCTGCAGCAGCGCGGCGGGGGCCGCCGGGCCGAGTCGGGCCAGCCGGTCGTCGAGCCGGGCGAGGGCCTCCCGGGCACCGGCCGGGTCCCCCAGTTCGGCCAGGCAGGGGGCCAGCAGGGCGGCGTCGAAGCCGGAGTCGTCGGGGCCCAGCTCCAGCGATCGCCTCAGGGCGGCCACCGCCGGGCCGGGCTGCCCGGAGGCCCGGTAGCAGGCCCCCAGGGTGTTCCAGTATGCCTTGCGGCCGGGCGCCAGCCGCACCGCCTGCTCGGCCAGGGCGACGGCCCGACGGGGGGCCCTCGACGACGGGTCGGCCGACCGGGCCAGCAGCCAGGCCAGGTCGTTGAGGCCGTCGGCGTAGGGGGCCAGATCCTCGGGATCCTCGGCGGCCAGGGCGGCCCGCTGCTCCAGGGCCAGGCCTCGGATCTCGGCCGCCTCGGCCCACCGGCCCCGGCCCGAGAGGTTGCGCCCCAGCCGCTCGGCGCAGCCGGCCAGGGCCGAGCGGGAGTCCGGGTCCCCGGGGTCGGCGGCCACCAGGGCGCCCCGCAGGTGCAGGGCCCGTCGGCGCCAGGGCTCGGCCTCCCCGGCCCGGCCGAGGGCCTCGAGCAGGTCGGCCAGCCGGTCACAGGCGTCGGCCAGGGGCAGGTGCCCGGCCGGGTCCAGCTCCCGGACCGCGACCAGCTGCCGGCAGGCCGCCTCGGCCTCGGCCGGGCGGCCCAGCGCCGCCAGCCGCTCCACCCGCCCCAGGCCGCGGTCGGCCGACGCCGACGACGCCCGGCCCGACGCCCGGCCCGACGCCCCCGGCATCGCGATCAGCAGGCCGACCGTCACCGGGATCGGCAGCATGATGTAGGCGTTCAGCAGGCTGTCCAGCGTGTAGAGGATCATGCAGACGGACAGCGCCCCGGCCGCGGCGTTGCGCGGCTCGTCCCAGCGGCCGACCGACCGCCGGAGGGCGGTCAGCACCACCGGGAGGGCCAGCAGCCCGTACAGGGCCGCCAGGCCGATCACGCCGAACTTCGCGAAATGGATGATCCAGTAGCTGTCGACGATCATCCAGTCCTGGGAGAAGCCCCGCCCCTCGGAGAAGGTCGCCCAGCCCAGCAGCGGCCGCCGCATCACGTGCGCGACCAGGTCTTCCTCGTTGATGATCCGGAATTCCAGCGACTGGCCGCGCTGGGCCCCCAGCAGGCCGTACATGACGCCCGTCAGCGCCTGCCTCGAGACGGTCTCGGAGATGCGCAGGAACAGGTAGGCCGGCGCCGCCATCGCCGCCGAGATGACCACCAGGTTGGGCCGGCGGTCCCTCAGGTAGACGACCCCGCCGATGGCCATCAGGGCCGTCAGCGAGGCCCGGCCGCCGAGCTTCGGGGCCACCAGCACCACCGCCCCGGCGGCCAGGTACGCCGGCAGCGTCCCGAATCGGGGGCGGCCGACCGTCAGGCTGATCAGGAAGGCCCCCAGCAACAACATCCCCAGCGCCGCGGTCTCGTGGCACAGGACCCCCCCGAGCCCGGCCGCCGCCGCCCAGGCCGCGAAGGGCACCCCGGCCACCCTCCGGATCGACCCCGAGCACCACAGCGCGAAGGCCGACAGGGCGGTCAGGCTCGACCAGAGCCCCAGCTCCAGCGCGTTGCCCGCCATCGCCACCGGGCGGTACAGCCCGTACTTGTACCCGTTGGAGACGGGCAGGCCGTAGATGAGGCCGTGGATCGACCGCGACGTGGCCACCTCGAAGGCGATCAGCGGCATGAGCAGGGCCCCGGCCAGGGCGATCCCCAGGGCCAGGTCCCGGTCGGCCCCCGGGCGTCCGGCATAGAGCCGGCCGACGAGATACGGCAGCCCCCAGGTCATCGTCATCGTGGAGACGGCGTTGACCGCCTCCCAGGACGGCAGGCCGTTGGCCGCGACCGAGGCGACCGGGGACAGGCAGGCGACCAGGGCGAACGCGTCGTACCAGCGCGGCCGGAAGGCGGCCAGCCGGGCGGCGTCGAAGACCAGGATCCCGGCCAGGGCCCCGAGGTTGGCGGCCGTGTACTTCGAGTAGTCGGGCAGGCCGATCAGCGAGATGCCGACCCAGCCGGAGAGCAGCAGGTAGGCCCCCAGGTAGGTGGCGATCACCCCCCGCCACGGGCCGAGCACCGCGAAGAGGACCAGCGATATCACCGGCCAGGCCAGCAGGGCGATCATCGCCACCGGATTCATCGTCGGTCCCCCCCGGCCCGGCCGGACAGCACCCGGCGGTAGAAGCGGATCGTCTGGCGGGCGACCACCGCCGGGGCATAGCGCCGCTCGCAATGCCCGGCGGCCCGGCGGCCCATCGCCGACGCCGCCGACGGGTCGGCCAGCAGCCTCGAGATCGCCGAGGCCAGGCCGACCGGGTCGTCCGGCTCGGCGTACAGGCCGTGCTCCTCGTGCTCGAACAGCTCGCCGGCGCCCCCGGCCCGGGTGGCCACCAGCGGGCAGCCGGCGGCCATCGCCTCGGTGATCGTGATCGCGAAGGTCTCGTACCGGGAGGCCACCACCGTCGCCGAGGCCCTCCCCCTCAGGGCCGACACCTCGGCCGGCGTCCGACGCCCGAGCCACCGGACCCGGCCGTCCTCCAGGGCACCCGGCAGCCGGGTCGAGGCGTACTCGGGCAGCGACCAGCGGCGGCCGTCGCGGTCCAGGCCCGGGTCGGGGCCGACGAAGGTCAGCCGGGCGTCGGGGCGGTCCCGGAGCAGCAGGGCGAAGGCGTCGATGATCGTGTCCCCCCCCTTGTGGCGGTCGAACCGGCCGACGAAGAGCACGTGCCCCGGCTCGGCCTCCTCGGGCCTCCAGCGGCGGCCCTCGGGCACCAGGAGGACCGGGTTCGGGATCGCCTCGGCCTGCCCCAGGGCCAGGCCGTAGCGCTCCCGGGTCCTCCTCAGCGTGTCGGCCGACGGCGAGGTCACCGCCCGGGAGGCGGCGATCCCGTCCCCCTCGGCCCGGACCCGGCGGGCGAATTCGGGGGAGGCCGGGTCGGCCCCCTGGTTCGGCCCGTTCAGGAACCAGGGGCCGTGCAGGCGGGCGATCACCGGCGGCGCCCCCCGCCCGGCCACGAATCCCGGCAGGCCGAGCGTCTCCTCCACCTCCAGCACGTCGAGCCTCGGCAGCCCGAGCACGCCCCCCCGGGCCGCCCTCCTCAGGCCCCGGGCCACCCTCCGGATCCCCGAATCCGGGGAGGGGGGCCGGAACCGGGCCGCCGCCGCCTCGGCCAGCCGGCCCGCCCCGGTCGCCCGGGAGATCGGCTTCAGGTCGACCAGCCCCGGCTCACACGGGGGCCCCTCGCCCTCGGCCAGGCCCGCGGCCAGCAGGTACGGCCGGTGGCCCAGCTCCCGCATCCCCTCGGCCACCGAGGCGACGTAGGTGATGATCCCGTTGGCGAACCGCTCCGGCGGCCAGGCCGGGCAGAACAGCCCGATCGCCAGCGGGGGGCCCCCGTCGTCGGCCGCCCCGACGGCACCGATCCCCCCCGAGATCATCGCCCCCGGAGCGCGCAATAGAGGAACCTCCAGGATTGGGGGGACAGCGGCCGCTCGGCCAGCCTCGCCCTCGCGTGCTTCCTCGCCGAGCCGACGTGCCCGGCCCGCAAGGCCCACCAGCCCCACAGCGCCCGGTTGTGCGACGGGTCCGCCAGCAGGCGGAGGTCCTCGTCGCTCGGCGGCTCCGGCAGCGGACCCGCCGGCAGGCCCCGGCGGCGGTACGCCTCCTCGATGGCCGCCCGGATGCCGTCGACCTGCTCCCGCTTGCGGGAGTGGCTCGCGCTGGAGGGGAGCATCCGGTATCGCAGCAGCGGCTCGGGCAGGTTGGCCAGCCGGCCCACCTCCGCCAGCCGGAGGTACAGGTCCAGGTCCTCGGCCGGCTCGAACCGGCGCCGGAACCCGCCGACGGCCCGGACCGCCTCGGCCCTCATCGTGACCGAGGGCTGGCAGAGCACGGCCCCCCGGTGGCCCTCCAGGTGCAGCGCGTCGATCTGCTCGTGGGTCGACACGTCGTCGTTCCAGACGCAGAGCGGGTCCCCCTGCGGGTCGATCACCAGGACGGCCGAGCCGACGGCGACGCATTCGGGGTGATTGCGGAGGTAGTCGACCTGGCGGGCGATGCGGCCGGGCTCGGCGACGTCGTCGCTGTCCATGACGGCGAGCAGCTCGCCGCGGGCCATGGCGAGCAGCTGGTTGCGGGTGGCGACGATGCCGGCGTTGGGGCGGCTGAGGGCGTGGAGCCTGGGGTCGGCCTCGGCGAGGCGGCGCAGCAGGGCGGGGGTGTCGTCGTCGGAGCCGTCGTCGATGACGAGCAGCTCCAGGTCGTCGAAGCCCTGGCCGAGGATGCTGCGGACGGCCTGCTCGAGGTATCGGGCGGCGTTGTACGCCGGCATCAGGACCGAGACGGCGGGGTCGGCGGCGGGGGTGCTCATCGGACCCCCCCGGCCACGGGCCCGGGGACGCCGTCGGGGAGGCCCGGGGCCGGCTTGACCAGGGCGCAGGCCAGCAGCTTCCAGGGGCCGCCCTCCCGGGGGGTCGCCCGGAGCGCCTTCAGGCCGTACTCGAAGGCCATCCGGCGATCTCCCCGGCCGAAGGCCGCCCAGCCGATCCAGAGCCGGAAGGCCGACAGCGAGGCCCGGTCGGTCGGCCTCCAGTGGGGGCGGTCGACGAATCGGGGCGGGATCCCGCGCCGGGCGCAGGCCTCGTCGGAGGCCCTCCGGAAGTTCTCCCGCTGCAACGCATGCTGCCGCTGGCTGGCGGAATGGTCGTGCAGCCGGTAGCGGAGCAGGGGCTCCTGGATGTTCCCCAGGCGGCCCCGGTCCCCCAGCCTGAGGAACAGGTCCATGTCCTCCGACGGCGCGAACCCCTCCCGGTAGCCGCCGACGGCCCGGACCGCCTCGGCCCTCATCATCACGCTCGGGTGGCAGAGCGGGCAGGATCCCGCGAGGGCCTCGGCCTGCAACGCCTCGTCGTCGTCGGGGTTGACGTGGCCGAGGAGGATCGGCTTCCCCCTGGGGTCGATGAACCGGACCCAGCTGCCGACGGCGACGCATTCGGGGTGATTGCGGAGGTAGTCGACCTGGCGGGCGATGCGGCCGGGCTCGGCGACGTCGTCGCTGTCCATGACGGCGAGCAGCTCGCCGCGGGCCATGGCGAGCAGCTGGTTGCGGGTGGCGACGATGCCGGCGTTGGGGCGGCTGAGGGCGTGGAGCCTGGGGTCGGCCTCGGCGAGGCGGCGCAGCAGGGCGGGGGTGTCGTCGTCGGAGCCGTCGTCGATGACGAGCAGCTCCAGGTCGTCGAAGCCCTGGCCGAGGATGCTGCGGACGGCCTGCTCGAGGTGGCGGGCGGCGTTGTACGCCGGCATCAGGACGCTGACCGTCGGCGGGTTCACGGCGCCTCCGAGGGCGAGGGGGTCGGGATCGGTGCCGCCGCCGGGGCCGCGGACCCGGTGAGCAGCCGAAGGAGGGTCCGATCCGGGGCCGGGTCGAACCGCTCCAGCGCGTCGAGCCGGGCCCGGCGCCCCAGCTCCTCCCAGGACTCCCGGGCCTCCCAGGCTCGCCACAGGGCGGCCGACAGCTCCCGGCCGCTGGCCGCCGGGGAGACGAAGCCGTTGCCCGGCTCGTCCACCCACTCCCGATGCCCCCCGACGTCGGTCACCAGCGCCGGCCGGCCGCAGAGCATCGCCTCGACCAGCGCCAGCGGGGTCCCCTCGACCTGGGAGGGCAGCACCAGCAGGTGGTGGTCCCGCCAGATCGACCGGACGTCGCCGACGTGGCCGCGGAACTCGACCCGGTCGGCGATGCCGAGGTGGGTCGCCAGCTCCTCCAGGTAGGTCCGGTCCCGCCCCTCCCCGAAGAGCCGGAGCCGCCAGGGGCGACCCCGCATGGCGGGGCCGGCCAGCGCCTCGAACAGGGCGTCCTGGCCCTTGTCGCCGATCTGGAGCCGGGCGACGCAGGCCAGCCGGGGCCCCTCGCCGTCGTCGGCCGGCCAGGGGACCGGGTCGAGCGACGAGAGTTGCACCGGGTTCCGGACGACGCAGGAGTTGGGCAGCCGGGCGGCGACCTGCCGCTCGGCCGATCGGCGGTTCTCCTCGGCGACGAAGGCGACCCGCGCGGCCCCCCGGCAGAAGTCGGCCGCCGCCGACCGGAGCCAGCTCGAGGCCGCCATCGGGGGCGACCCCCGGCGGTCGTCCAGCTGCTGGCAGACCAGCACGTAGGGCGCCCCGGCGGCCCGGGCCAGCCGGGCCAGGGGCACGTCCATCGCGTCGTAGAAGGTGCTCAGGCTGACGCAGACCACGTCGGGACGCCAGCGGGCCAGCGCCGGCGCGGGGTAGAGGCGACGCTCGACGTTCCGTCCGAGGCGGCCCCGGGGGTCGACCACCCTCGGGAAGAGGCGGGCGCCGGCGTCCCTCAGGGCCGCGATCGGCGCCGGCGTCTCCGGCCAGCGCCGGGAGACCACGGCGACCTCGTGCCCCTCCCGCATCGCCAGGGTCGCCGCCCGGGACCAGAGCACCTCGCTCCCCCCCCAGGGTACCCCCAGTTGGGCGGTGATGAAGGCGATCCTCAGCCTCCTCCCGCCCCCGTCGGGTGCGGTCGGCTTGGCCGGGATCTCGGGCGGTCGGCTTGTCCGGGTGACGCTCATCGGGCCTCGGCCCCCTGGGCTGCCTTGTACTCGATCAGGCCGCTGCGGCGGCCACCCAGCCTCCCGGCGGAGTATCGGATCTGGCCGACGGCCTGCGGGAACTTCGACACGGCACATGAGACGCCAAACAATGCAGAATCCCCCGGCGAATCTCCTTGCCTCCTCCTCCCCCGGCCCGCCCTCCAGGCGATCATCGGGTAGCCGAGCAGGCCCAACAGGCTCAGGCCCGACGTCGGCCAGGCCAGCCCGACCGAGGCGACCGGCACCCCGATCCCCCAGAAGACGTTGCTCGACGCCTGCCGGACCCAGGGCCGGCCCGGGAGCCGGCCGTGCCGGGCCGCCCCCTCGGCGTAGGCGTGGCCGGCCCGGACGTGACGCCGCCACCACTGGCCGAACCGGGTCATCGCCAGGTCGTGCCGGGTCATCTCGGCGTCCAGCCGGGCGACCTGCCAGCCCCGGAGCCTCAATCGGAGGCAGAGATCCGGCTCCTCCCCGGCGATCAGGGTCGGGTCGTAGCCGCCGACCTCCCGCAACGCCTCGACCCGGATCATCGCGTCCCCGCCGCAGGCCTCCGCGTCGCCGACCGGCGTGTCCCACTCCAGATCCGCCAGCCGGTTGTAGACGCTCGCCTCCGGGAACCGCTCCCGCCTCCGGCCGCAGGCCACGGCCAGCCCGGGGCGACACCGCAGCTCCTCCCGGGCCCGACCAAGCCAGCCGTCGACCACCTCGCAATCCCCGTCGACGAACTGCACGTACCGCAGGCCCGGCGCCAACTGCAGCAACCGGTCGAGCCCCGCGTTGCGGGCCCGGGCCGCGGTGAAGGGGACCGAGGTGTCCAGCTCCACCACCTCCACCCCCCGGGCCCGGGCCTCCTCGACGCTGCCGTCGGTCGACCCGGAGTCGACGTAGACGACCCGGGCCGCCCGGCCGACCAGCGAGTCGAGGCACGAGACCAGCCGGGCCCCCTCGTTGCGGCCGATCGCCACGGCGCCGAGGTCCTCGGGCGGCGGCTCGACGGTCGATTCCGATCGGGCGGGGGGGGCGTCGGTCACGGCAGGCGGGGTTCCTGGGATGCGGGTCCGGGGCGAGGCGGGGCGGAGTGCCGATCAGCGGCGGGCCGGCTTGGGGCCGTAGCCCTCGGGGTGGGAGCGGAGCCATCGCCAGGCCGTCTCGACGATCGCCCGGATGTCAGTATACCGGGGACTCCACCCGAGTTCCGAGGCGATCTTGCGAGGGCTGGCGACCAGCTCGGGGGGGTCCCCGGGGCGTCGGTCGCTCGTCTCGAAGGGGATCGGCCGCCCGACCACCTCCTCGCAGGCCCGGATCACCTCCAGGACCGACGCCCCGCGCCCCGAGCCGACGTTGTAGATCCGGCCGTCCCCCGGCCCGATCGCCTCGACGGCCTTCTGGTGGGCGTCGGCCAGGTCCGCCGTGTGAACATAGTCCCGGACGCAGGAGCCGTCCCGGGTCGGCCAGTCGTCGCCGAAGACCGTCAGCCCCGGCCGGCGCCCGGCGGCCGCCTGCAGGGTCAACGGGATCAGGTGCGTCTCGTGACGCCGGTCCTCCCCGTGGGAGCCGTCCGGATCCGCCCCGGCGGCGTTGAAGTAGCGGAGCAACGCATATCCCAGGCCGTAGGCCCGGGCGTAGTCGGCGATCATCCGCTCGGCCGCCAGCTTGGTCGTCCCGTAGGGGTGCTCGGGACGCTGGGGGGTGTCCTCGGTCAGCGGCATCTCGGCGAGGTTGCCGTACGTGGCGCAGGTGCTGCTGAAGACGACCCGGGGCACGTCGGCCCTCCGCATCGCGTCCAGCACGCTCTTGGTCCCCAGCACGTTGACCCGGTAGTAGCCGTCCGGGTCCGTCACCGAGTCCGGCACGATCGCCAGCGCGGCGAAGTGCATCACCGCCTCGGCCTTGTGGGAGCGGAGGGCGTCCGTCAGGGCGTCGGTGTCCAGGATGTCCCCGACCACCAGCCGATCCCCCGGCACCGACGGCGGGTTCCCCTCCGACAGGTCGTCATAGGCGATCGGCTCGTGCCCGTGATCGACCAGCCATCGCAGGCAGGCGCTGCCGATGTAGCCGGCGCCCCCCGTCAGCAGGATCCTCATCCCTCATCCCTCCGAGGGCCCGGGCGCTTGCCGGGCCGGCCTCGCGATCATCAGACGCCATCGATGGCCTGGACCGATCCCGACGGGGTCGGCGGCCGACCCCATCGGGGCCCCGATGATACCCGATCGAACCGCCTCCCCGCCGCCCCGGCCGCGACCCCCCGCCGGCCCGCCTCGGGGCCGACCTCGGGGGCGGGAGAATCGGCGGCCCCCGGGGTAAGATGACCCCCCAACGCGCGCCCCGCGCCCCGGTCGGCCGCCGTCGCGCTCGCCGACCTCCCCCCCGGAGCACACCCATGAGGATCGCCCTGCTCGCCTCAATCCTGCTCGCCGGGCCCGATCCGGCCTGGAGCCAGTCGGACGCATCGCCACCGATCCGGGCCCGGAACGTCGTCGTCGTCACGCTCGACGGCTTCCGCCCGGAGGAGTTCTTCGGGGGGGCCGACCGCCTCCTGATCGACCGCCAGGCCGGGGGCGTCCGGGACGTGCCGGGCCTGGAGGCCCGCTTCTGGCGGGACTCCGCCGAGGCTCGCCGACGGGCACTGCTCCCGTTCCTCTGGGGGACCGTCGCCCGGGAGGGCCAGATCTTCGGCGACCGCTCGAAGGACGCCCCCGTCACCCTCACCAACGGCCTGAAGTTCTCCTACCCCGGTTACAACGAGCTCTTCTGCGGCTTCGGCGACCCCCGGATCACCTCCAACGACAAGATCCCGAACCCCAACCGCTCCGTCTTCGAGTTCCTCGACGGGCGGCCCTCCTTCGAAAACCGGGTCGCCGCCTTCTGCACCTGGGACGTCTTCCCCTCCATCCTCCGGTCGGATCGAAACAACCTGGAGGTCCTCGCCGGCTGGACCCCGATCGACGACGAACCCCTGACCGACCGCCAGCGATTCCTCAACCGGATGGTCGACCGACTCCCGCACTACTGGCCGTCCAACGCCTTCGACGCGATCTCGATCGAGGCCGCCCTCGAACACCTGGCCCGCCACAAACCCCGGGTGCTCTACGTCGGCCTCGGGGAGACCGACGAATGGGCCCACGAGCGGCGATACGACCGCTACCTCGACGCCGCCCACCGCTCCGACCGCTTCCTCGGTGAACTCTGGACGACCCTCCAATCCATGCCCGAGTACCGGGACCGGACCGCCCTGGTCGTCACCACCGACCACGGCCGGGGCACCACCGGGGCCGACTGGCCTGACCACGGCCAAGACGTGCCCGGCGCCGAGTCCCTCTGGATCGCCGTCATGGGCCCGGACACCCCCGCCCTCGGGGTCCGAGGAGGCGTCCCGACCACCCAGTCCCAGGTGGCCGCCACCATCGCCGCCCTGGTCGGCGAGGACTTCCGATCCGACAGCCCGGAATCGGCCCCGCCCCTGCCCGTCCTCGGCCCGCCCCCCGAGCCCGACCCCGACCCGGAATGATCACCACTGGCTATGGGCGAAGCGCCGGTTCGTCACGCAGAATCGGCATTCCGGCTCGGGGCAGCGATCGACGATCGGGGGGACCGAGTCGACGTACCAGGAGGTCTCGCGGGGCGGACGCCAGGAGTCGATGACCTTGGGGCCGCCGAGGCACAGGCCGACCAGCGCCGGCATCGCGAGCGCCACATGCAGCCGGGCATCCCCCAGCACCGAAGACACGGCGTGCAGCATGACGGGACCCTCCCCGGAACTGCGGGGGCGCCGTCCCGGGCCAGCATCGCCTCGGGACGCCATCGCCCCCACTCGACCGACCTATACCCCGAGTCGTTGCGGTGGCAGGGGAATCGGACAGGACGTTTCCCCGAATCGACATCGTCGGGGCGGAGGCCGCCGGGTGTCGGCGTCCCGGCCAGCATCGCCCGACCCCGCCGACACCCAACTCAAACCACAAACCGGCCCACCCCCTAACGCACGTTCCCGAGGCGAGTGGGACGGGGTGTTTCCCGGAATGAACAATCCCAGCACGCGAACGGCCGCCGCCCCCGGGGCAGGGGACGACGGCCGTGCATTCCCGGGTCGGCTCAAGCGGCCAGGCGTCGGCGCCTCGCCACGCCAGCCGGTGGGGCCCGACTGGGGTCGAGACGGCCCCAGCGACCCCGCCAGGCCCGAAGGAATTGTAATGCGATTCCTCCGCCGTGTGCTTAATCAGGAGATTTTTTGCGTAGTTTTGCTGCGAGTAGAGCGAAAATTATAGCTTGATTATGCGAGATATATATTAGAGAAAAGTTCAGATGGATCTCATCGATATGAATAGTGGGAGGCGACACAACGGCATCGAGCCGAACGTGCAGGTTCCGGCCGATGCGTCCGATGAAGCTCGACGGCTGGGATGCCCGGTGGTTCGGTTCGACAGTCGACCTCGACTTCGCCGGGGGGGTACGAAGGCCTGGCCCTCTTCGTGGTCCTGCCTCGTTGGCGAGGGAGGACGCGATATTCGTCTGCTCGATTCATCAAGACCTCGCCAAACCTCCCGGGGGGCAACGATCTCTCGCCAATCAAGTTCATCCGCACGATGGGCTTCGTCGCGGACAACCTCAACGACAATGCGGGCGGGATCGGCGCCGGGGAGGAGTCGGGCATCCTGTTCACGCTGCAAAGCGGCAAGACCTACGCCGACGTCGTAGCCGCCCTGGCCCAGGGGCGTCACAGGCAACCATGAATTTTGCAGATGTGCACATAACTAAGATATTCGCATCGGCACTCACGTCCGAGATGCCGGCCAGAAGCCGGGAGGCGGCTTCGACAGCGAGCGCTTCGTAAAGATCCCGAACGTCACCGCCGTCCCCGAGCCCTCGACCCTGGCCGGTGGGATCCTCGGCACCCTCTTGGCCAGTGGCTTATGGCTGAGGCGAAGACGCCAGTCCACCTGAGCCGGTTCTCGACGCTCGGGCAGGTGCCCTCGTGGAGGTGTGACCGTGGCTGGCGTCGTCCGGGCCCCGGCCACGCCGCCTTCCTACTGCTCGGCGGGGTCCTCGACCCCGACGGTCGTCGCTCTAGGGCGCGGAAATTGCACTGCCGCTGGGGCGATCGGGCCACCGGTGTGGTCCCCCGGTACGGGGATCGCACGTCATCCGATTCAGCCTCCGTAGCACGGGTCCCGGCGGTGGCCTGCCCGCGGCCGATCGGATCGGCCAGGCGACCGGGGGAGGGGGAGCGGCCATGGGCGACACCTGGTACAAGGAGGCCGTCGTCTATGCCGTCGACGTCCGCACCTTCCGGGACTCCGACGGCGACGGCGTCGGCGACTTCCCGGGGTTGACCAGCCGGATCGATTACCTCGCCGAGTTGGGCATCACCTGCCTCTGGCTGCTGCCCTTCTATCCCTCCCCCGCCCGCGACAACGGCTACGACGTCCGAGACTACTACGGCGTCGATCCCCGACTCGGCACGCTCGAGGACTTCGAGGAGTTCCTCCGCCGCGCCGGCGAGCGTGGGCTCCGCGTGGTGCTCGACCTGATCATGAACCACACCTCCGATGAGCACCCGTGGTTCCAGGCCGCGCGCCGCGACCCGGGGTCACGCTTCCGCGACTACTACGTCTGGGCCGTGAGCCCGCCGCCGCCCGGGCCGGGGCAGCAGAGCATCTTCCCGGGCGAGGAGCAGACCGTCTGGACCTTCGACGAGCGGGCCGGCGCCCACTACTACCACCGCTTCTATCACTTCCAGCCGGAGCTGCGCGTCGCCAACCCGGAGGTGCGCGACGAGATCCGCCGGGTCATGGACTTCTGGCTGTCGTTCCCCATCGCCGGCTTCCGCCTCGACGCCGCCTCGCACATGATCGAGGACAAGGGCCTGCCCGGCACGGCCCCGGAGCAGGGGCACGGGGTCCTCAAGGAGCTGCACGACTTCGCCGCCGCCCGCCGGCCCGGTACGGCCCTGATCGGCGAGGCCGACGTGCCGCTGCACGAGGCGGCTGCCTTCTTCGGCGACGGCGACCAGCTCAGCATGGTCTTCAACTTCCTGCTCGACAACGACCTCTTCCTCGCCCTGGCGACCGGGCGGGCCGAGCCGATCGCCCGCTGCCTGGGGGAGCTGCCGGCGATCCCCGAGGGGGGCCAGTGGCTGAACTTCCTCCGCAACCTCGACGAGCTGGACCTCGAGCGGCTCTCCGACGAGGAGCGGCGGCGGGTGTACGAGTCTTTCGCCCCGGACGATTCGATGCGGATCTTCGGCCGCGGGATCCGCCGCCGCCTGGCCCCGATGCTCGGCGGCGACCGCCGGCGGCTGGAGCTGGCCTTCAGCCTGCTGCTCACCCTGCAGGGCACGCCGGTCATCGCCTACGGCGACGAGATCGGCATGGGCGACGACCTGTCGCTCGAGGGACGAGACGCGGTGCGCACGCCGATGCAGTGGCACGACGCCCCCAACGCCGGCTTCTCCGACGCCCCCGCCGACCGGCTGATCCGCCCGGTGATCGACTCCGGGCCCTTCGCCTACGACCGCGTCAACGTCGCGGCCCAGCAGGCCGACCCCGACTCGCTGCTCAACTGGATGAAGCGGGCGATCGCCGCCCGACGCGCCTGCCCGGAGCTCGGCCGGGGACAGGACCGGGTGCTGCCGGCCGACCGGCCGAGCGTGCTGGCCCACCTGGTCGACTGGAAGGGCAGCCGGCTGGTGGCCGTCCACAACCTCGGCGGCGAGCCCTGCACGGCGACGGTCGAAATGGAGGGTCACGGCACCGATGGCCTGGAACGCGTCTTCGGGCCGGCGGAGGAAGAGGCCGTCGGATCTGGGCATCGGTTCCGCCTCGATGCCTTCGGCTACGGCTGGTTCCGGGCCGGGGCGACCGATTGAGCGGGGGCGACGATGGCCGGGGCGAGCACGATGAGCTGGTGGGAACGCGCGGTCATCTACCAGGTCTACCCGCGCTCGTTCCAGGACTCCGACGGCGACGGCGTCGGTGACCTGCGCGGGGTGATCCGCCGCCTGGACTACCTGCAGTGGCTGGGCGTCGACGCGATCTGGCTCTCGCCGATCTACCCGTCGCCGATGAAGGACTTCGGCTACGACATCGTCGACTACACCGACGTCGACCCCATCTTCGGCACCCTGGAGGACTTCGACGCCCTGCTGGCCGAGGCCCACCGCCGCGGCCTCCGGCTGCTACTCGACCTGGTGCCCAACCACACCTCCGACCAGCATCCGTGGTTCATCGACGCGCGATCGAGCCGCACGAGCCCCAGGCGGGACTGGTACATCTGGCGCGACCCGAGGCCCGACGGCTCCCCCCCGACCAACTGGTTGAGCAACTTCGGCGGCAGCGCCTGGGAGTTCGACCCGGCCACCGGCCAGTACTATTACCACGCCTACCTCCGCGAGCAGCCGGACCTCAACTGGCGCAACCCCGAGGTCCGCGCCGCGATGCTCGACGTGATGCGCTTCTGGCTGGACCGCGGCGTGGACGGATTCCGGGTGGACGTGATCTGGCACCTGGTCAAGGACGAGCAGTTCCGCGACAACCCGCCGAACCCGGGATACCGCCCCGGGATGTGGCCGTACCGCGCCCTGCTGCCGACCTACACGACCGACCGCCCGGAGGTGCACGAGGTCATCGCCGAGATGCGCCGGCTGCTGGACTCCTACGGCGAGCGGCTGATGGTCGGCGAGATCTACCTGCCGGTCGAGCGCCTGGTGGCCTACTACGGCGACGCCGGGACGGGGGTGCACCTGCCGTTCAACTTCCAGCTCATCGGGCTGCCCTGGGACGCGCCGACGCTGGCCGCGGCGATCGCCGCCTACGAGGGCCTGTTGCCGGCCCACGGCTGGCCGAACTGGGTGCTGGGCAACCACGACAAGCCGCGGATCGCCAGCCGGGTCGGGTCGGCCCAGGCGCGGGTGGCGGCGATGCTGCTGCTGACGCTCCGCGGGACGCCGACGCTCTACTACGGCGACGAACTCGGCATGCGCGACGTGCCGATCCCGCCCGACCGGGTGCGCGACCCCTGGGAGAAGAACACGCCGGGGCTGGGGCTCGGGCGCGACCCGGCGCGGACTCCGATGCCGTGGGATGACACGCCGGGGGCGGGATTCACGGCGGGCGAGCCCTGGCTGCCGCTGGCCGTGGACGCCCGCGCAATCCACGTCACCGCCCAGCGGGACGACCCGTCCTCGATGCTAGGCCTCTACCGCCGGCTGATCGCGCTGCGCCGCGACGAGCCGGCCCTGCGCGCCGGGTCCTACACGCCGGCGGGATCCGGGGAAGGCTGGCTCGCCTACCTGCGGGAGTCGGGCGGGCGTCGGCTGCTGGTGGCCCTGAACCTCGGCGCGGCCCCTCTGTCCGTCGACGTGTCGGTCGAGTCCAGCCGCGTGCTCCTCTCCACGGTGCCGGGCCGAGCGGGCGAGGCCGTTGGTGGCCGCGTCGCACTGCGTGGCGACGAGGGCGTGGTCCTCGAGCTGCTCGAACGACCGTGAAGGGGATCCGATAGCAACGGTGCAAAAACTAACGATCTTCCGCCGCCGTGGCTCTCGCAAACGACCGATATCGAGAGACCGTCAGGGTTTCGGTAGGAAGCCCTGGATTCCTAGGGTTCCGGGTTCTTGATAATCACTCTCGAATGAGTCTTCTCGAATCGGGCGGCCAGAGACCAGTTTCGAGAAGCTGCCACACGGCGAGGCCGGGGCTTTGAGCCAAGTTCGTTGGTTTTTGCTCCGTTGCTATCGGATCCCCGAAACGGACGAATGGGACATCCCATCAGGATCGCCCTACCGTCCCTCCGCATCAAGCGATCGAGGGCCGATCGGGCCTTCCGGCGCCTCGCCTTGCCGATTTTGTGTGAATGTCGGGGCGGCTTCCCTCGATGATATCGGATACGGGGCGTTGTCCCCCGGGGCGGCGGGATCCCGTCGCCCGGCGAGTCGTCTTTGGCAAGCTGGGTGGGTCCACTCAGACACGTTGGCGGTGTCGGTCGCCCTCGGGGCGTACGCAGCGCCCCGATGCGAAACGAAGCCAATCGGGCGTGAGGTCCGGCGCGAAACGAAGCCAATCGGCCGGGGGGCGCCGCGCGGAACGAAGCCATTTCGATCGACGCAAGTCATGAATTGGAAAAGAACATCATCCGATAGTGTTGGCGCACCGGGGGCGCACCGGACCGCGCACGGCCGGCGCACCGGGCCATTGACGGGCGGCGACGGGGTCGGGGCGGGAGGTCGGTTCGGGGATCGGGAGGGGGGACGGGAGCGGTCGGCGCGAAACGAAGCCAATCGACCGGGGGCGTTCGACGGAGCGAAGCCATTTCAATCGGCGCAAATCGAACCGGGATCAGGGAAATCGGCCGATCGGCTCGGCGCACTGCAAGCGCACCGAGCCGCGAACCGTCTCCACTCAGGAGGGGGAACGCCCCGGGACCGGGGAGGAGGCGGGGGCGTCGGGAGACCACCGGGAGGCGGACCGGTGGTCGTACTCCTCGGTGGTCCGGGCCTTGCCCCGGAGCAGGCAATGGCGCTGGTAGGAGCGGAGGAAGCGGCGGAAGTCGGGGTCGTCGTAGCGGGGGAGGCCCCGGAGCATCGCGCCGAAGTAGCCGGAGAGCATCGCCAGGCCGCCGACGACCAGCGGCGGCCGGGTCATCCGGAACAGGGCGCTGGCGACCATGTAGGAGGGGGCGGTCCCCATGAAGTACTGGCCGAACCCGTGGCGGGAGCGGCCGGTCCACCAGCCCTTGTGGCTGGTGCCCATGGGGCGGAGGTGCTCGAAGCGGAGGTCGGGGTCGTCCCAGCTGGCGGCGACCCAGCCGAGCATCCGGCAGCGGTGGCCGTCGATGCCGTCCCACATGACCTCCCTGACGAAGCCGCCGACCTGCTCGAAGCAGGACCGGCGGTAGAGCTTGGTCATGCCGACGGAGTTCTCGTCGCCGCACTTCTCGCTGACCAGTCGATCCCCCTGGCGGAAGTACGGCTTGCCGCTGCAGGTGCCGATCCGGGGGTCGGCCTCCATGCGGTCGATCAGGATCTCGAAGTAGCGGGGGGGGAGGTCGAGGTCGAGGTCGAGCTTGCAGACGTAGTCGAATTCCGACGGGTCGATCGCCTCGTAGCCGGCGTAGAAGGCGTCGATCACCCCCGGGCCGACCTTCCGGGCGCCCCGGTCGGCCCGGCGGACGACCCGGATGCAGGGGTGCACCCGGGCGTAGGAGTCGAGGATCTCGGGCGTCTCGTCGGTCGAGCCGTCGTCGACGATCACCCAGAGGTCGGGGGGCTGGGTCTGGTTGAGGACGCTGTCGAGGGTCCTCCTGGCGTAGGAGGCCTCGTCCCGGCAGGGGGTGATCAGGCAGAGTCGGGGTCGGCTCATGGGGCGGTCGGTCGATCGGGGCAAGGGCAGGGGAGTGGTGTCGGGGCGGTCCCGATTAGAGCAAAACGCCATGAGCATGACACCAGCGGATCCAGACGTAGAGCGACCAGATCCGGGACCAGTAGAGCCCCGGGGCGCCATCCCGGAAGGCGTCCCAGAGCCGCCCGACGGTCGGACCGTGCAGTCCGACGGCGGAGCAGAGCCGCTGGTCTCGCAGGGTGTCGTCGATCTCGGGGCCGAGCGAGCCCCGGATCCAACGCTCAAGGGGCAGCTCGAAGCCCCGCTTGGGCCGGTCGAACAGGGCGGGGTCGAGCCCGACCAGCCCGGCCCTCCGCAGGGCGGCCTTGCGGCCGACCGGCTCGTACCGGGGGCCGGTCGGCATCCCGGAGACGTGGCCGAGGAGCCGGTGGTCGACCAGGGGCAGCCGGATCTCCAGCGAGGGGGCCATGCCGGCGGCGTCGGAGTCCCTCAGCAATCGCTCGCCGAGGAAGCAGCGCTGCTCCAGGACGCTGACCGCCTCCAGGGTCCCCCGGCCGTCGGTCTCGGCCAGGAGTCGGGAGGCGAGGCCCTCGGGGAGGCCGTGGACGACCGAGCCGTCGATCGGCAGGTCGGGCATCAGCGAGGCCTGCATCTCGGGCAGGAACAGGGCGTAGGCGAGCTGGTAGAGGAGGAGCAGGTCCTCCCCGGCCGCCACCATCTCCGGCAGCTTCGCCCAGCGGGTCTGGGGGGGGACCGGCCCCCGGCCTCGCCCACCCTTGGCGGCCGAGGCCAGGACGGCCGCCGCCCGCTTCGGCAGCCGGGGGAGCCATCGGGTCCGTCGGGCCCATCGGCGGAGGGTCGGCAGGTCCCGGAAACTCGAGTAGCCGCCGAACAGCTCGTCCCCGCCGGTGCCGACCAGGGCGACGGTCAGCCCGGCCTCCCGGACGGCGACCGACATGAAGTAGGTGTTCAGGGCGTCGAAGGTCGGCTGGTCGAGGGCGTCGAGGGCCCGGGGCAGCTCGCCGGCGAACCGGGATCCGCTCAGGACCACCTCGCGGTGCTCCGAGCCGATCGCCCCGGCGATGGCCCGGGAGTAGGGGGCCTCGCTGTGCTCGGCCTCCTCGAAGGCGAGGGTGAAGGTCTGCACCGGCCGATCGGAGGCCCGCTGCGCCAGGTTGGCCACCGCCCCGGAGTCGATCCCGCCCGAGAGGAAGACCCCGAGCGGCACGTCGCTGACCAGGTGCAGGCCGACCGACTCCTGGAGGGCGTCTCCCAGGGCCCCGTCGATCGGGCCGGGGCGGCCGTCGGTCGGGTGGCCGTTGCCGAGGTGGGGGGAGGGCCGGGGGACCGACCAGTAGATTTCCGAGCGTCGGGCCCGGCCCGAGGCGTCGAGGACGCGAAGCTCGCCGGGCCGGAGGGACTCGATGCCCCGGACGGCGGTGACCGGCCCGGGGACGAAGCCGTTCCAGAGGTAGCAGGCCGCCGCCCTCGGGTCGAGCCGGGGGCGGCCGAGCAGGCCCGAGGCCAGCAGGGCCCGGACCTCCGAGGCGAAGGCCAGCGACCAGCCCCCCTCGGGCCCTTCCGGGTTGGCCGAGACGTACAGCGGCTTGATCCCGAGCGGGTCCCTCGCCAGCACCAGCGATCGGCCCGGCTCGTCCCACCAGGCGAAGGCGAACATCCCCCGGAGCCCGGCCACGGCGTCGGGGCCCCGTCGGGAGAGGGACCGGAGCAGGACCTCGGTGTCCCCGGTCGACCGGAACGAGGCCCCTTCGGAGCGGAGGCGGTCCCGGAGCGCCTGGAAGTTGTAGATCTCCCCGTTGAAGACCAGGCAGGAGCCGGACTCGGGGTCGACCATCGGCTGGTCGGCGGCGGTCGAGAGGTCGAGGATCGACAGCCGCCGGTGGGCCAGCAGGCAGCCATGGCCCCGGTCGTCGGGGGGGGAGGCCCAGGTCCCCTCGCCGTCGGGGCCCCGGTGGCGCATCGCCGAGGCCATCCGGCCAAGGGCCGCCCGGTTCCGATCGTCGATCCGGCCGATGATCCCGGCGATGCCGCACATGGGGGAGATCCGGTCGAGGGGCGGGGGGAGGGCGGGGTCGGTCAGGAGACGGGCTCGGGGGACGGCCGGGGATCGGTGGGAGTCGTCGAGGACTCGGACTCGGGCCCCGGGTCGGGCTCGGGGGCCCGGCCTCGGCGAAAGTCGGCCAGGGCCTTGCGGAGTAGGAAGGCGGCGTTGCGGGCGTACCGGGGTGCGAGCCGGGCCGGGTCGGTGCCGATCCGCCAGGCCCACTCCAGGCCGATCCGCTGCACCCATCGGGGAGCCCGGCGGACCCTCCCGGCGACGAACTCCAGCGAGGCGCCGACCTGGACGCAGACGGGCACTCCCAGTTCCTCCAGGTGCTCCCGGATCCAACGCTCCCCCTTGGGCTGGCCGAAGGCGACGAAGAGCAGGTCGGGCCGGGCGTCCCGGATCTCGGAGACCAAGGCGGCCCGCTCGTCGTCGGCCAGGGGCCGGAACGGGGGGCAGCAGACGCCGGCGACGGTCAGGCCGGGATAGAGGCGTGCGAGCGTCCGGCTCGCCTGCTCGGCCACGCCGGGGGGGCCGCCGAGGAAGGAGACGCGGTGGCCCCGCTCGGCGGCCTGGGCGCAGAGGTCGTAGATCAGGTCCGAGCCGGCGACCCGCTCCGGCAGGGGGGTCCGACGCCACCGGGAGGCCCAGACCAGCGGGGCGCCATCGGCGAGGATGAAGGCGGCCGACTCGTTGATGGGACGCATCGCCGGGTCGGCGTCGGAGACCATCGCGTAGTGGGCGTTGGCGGTGATGAAGTAGGAGGGCCGGCCATCGGCGATCAGCCGGGCGACCTCCTCGGCGGCCTGGGGGCGGGTGAGTGGGGCCAGCGGCAGGCCCCAGACTCGGATCGGAGCGGGTGGCATGGCGACCTCGCCTGGGTCTCGGCCTCGAGTTCGATTCGAGACGATGCGACGCCCGGCTCAGCGGGACGGCCGGCCGAGGCCGGCCGAGGTGGCCAGCAGCGTCGGCGAGACCGGCTCCTCGACCTCCACCTCGGTGACCAGCCAGGACAGCCAGGCCAGCTCCAGCAGGACCATGACCAGGGCCATCGGCATCATCAGCCAGCCGGCGACGTCGTGGGCCACCTTCTCCCCCTGCTCGGAGCCGAGCAGGTGGTAGGCATAGGCGGTGCCGGCGATCCGGAGCACGTTGCACAGCAGCGCCACCGGCACCACGCTCAGCAGCAGCACGATCCGCTTCCAGACGGCCATCGGCACGAAGATCACCGTGGCGGCGATCGTGGCCGCCAGGCTCATGAGCATCGCCAGCCCGTTGCAGGCGGCGGCCACCTCGAGCTGCTCGCCGCCGACGACCAGCACGTTCCCCTCGTCCATCACCCAGAAGCCCAGGAGCCGCAGCAGGGTGGCGCTGCTGATGCTGGCCATCCGCTGCAAGGGCAGCGAGACCTGGCTGTTGAGGGCGGCGGGGATGGGGTACATGAAGATCAGGAAGGCCACCGCCGGCCAGGTGCGACGCAGCAGCGGCCAGCCGCCGTAGGCCAGCACCAGGGCCGCGACCGTGGGCACCAGGGTGAAGCCCTCCAGCCAGTACTCGCCGGTCTGGAACAGGGAGAAGCGGGCGGCGACCAGGGCGACGAGCAGGACCCAACCCCAGGCCGACGGCCGGATCCGGTCGGCCTCGGCCCCCCGGGGCCAGAGCCACCAGAACATGAAGGCGACGACCGGCCCGACCAGGAAGCCGTGCGAATAGTTCGGGTCGTTGGACCAGGACTCGACGAGGCCGGTGACCTCCGTCAGGTAGGCCCAGACCAGGACCACCAGCACGACGGCCGGCGCGACCAGCCGGGCCGCGATCGCGGCGAGTGCCGGCTGGGTCGCGGGCCGGGGGTCAGTCGGTTGGCTCATCGTCGATTCGCTCCGTGGTCGTTCGTTCGTTCGGGGGAGGAGGGCCGTCGGGCACGCCTCCGCCGGCCCCTCGGCCGATCGGGGCCGGGGGCGGGGGCGGTTCGGGATCGATCGGTCGAGGGGCACCCCGGCGGCGATCAGCCGGCCGACGGGCCGCCGGCCGGGTCGGGCATGCGGTCGGTGCGGTAGGTGTAGGCGGCGTAGCCGCCGCCGAAGCGGCGATCGGACCCCCGGGCGCCATTGACCACCACGCCGAGCACCGGGATGCCGGCCCCGGTGAGCAGGCCGTTGGCCCGCTCGACGGCCGGGAACCGGCTCTGGTCGTGCCGGGTGGCGATCACGGCCCCGTCGGCCAGGCGGCCGAGGATCAGGGCGTCGGGCACGGGGAGCACCGGCGAGGTGTCGATGATCACCACGTCGAAGCTGCGGCGGAGCCGCTCCAGCATCGGGGCGAAGTTCTTGCCGCGGAGGATCCGGTTGGGGTTGGGCTCCGGGGAGCCGGCCGGCAGCAGTTGGCAGCCGCCGACCTGGCTGATCGGCACCAGGGCGTCCTCCAGCTGGGCGTCGCCCCGGAGCACGTCGCTGAGGCCGGGGCAGTCGGGGACCTCGAAGAGTCGGCCGAGGGTGGCCCGGCGGAGGTCGGCGTCGATCAGCACGGTGGAGGCCCCGGCCTCGGCGCACCGGACGGCCAGCTGGGCGGCCAGGGTGGTCTTCCCCTCGCCGCCGACGGCGCTGGTGATCAGCACGCAGCGGCCCCGGCCGTCGTGCCCGCCCTCCCCGCAGAGGGCCACCCGGAGGTGGTCCAGTTGCTGGACGAACTGCTCGAACTTCGGGTCGTGGCCCGGCCCCTCCAGTCGGTTGCGGTCGGCCGATCGGGCCGAGGGCAGGGGGGGGACGGCGAAGATCTCGGCCGAGAGCCGGCCGGTGAGGTCCTCGGCGCCGCTGACCCGGCCGGAACGCAGCTCGACCAGGGTGACCAGGCCGAGCACCAGGCCGAGCATCGCCAGCGGCGTGACGGCCAGGTACTTGTCCCGCTTGTTGGTCACCGGCGGGCCGCCCGGCTTGGCTTCGGAGATGACGATGATCGGTTCGCTGCCCCTCGACTCGTACTCCAGCATCTCGATCCGGCGGTTGACCTGGTCGAGCATGATCCGGCGCTGTCTCAGGTCGGTGGCGGCGAAGCTCACCTTCAGCTGCTCGATCCCCTCGGAGCGGGTGGACGGCTCGATCCGGTCGAGCCGCTGCTTCATCAGCTCCCGTTTCTGCTGCAGGGCGAGCAGCTGGGCCTCGGCCTTGCGGACGAGCTGGGTGGGGTTGGTCTCCTCGGCGGCCAGCTGGGCCCGCAGGGCCGGCTCGAGGTCGGCCCAGAGCTGGTTGTACCGCTCCAGCAGCCGCTGCTGCTGGACCTTCAGGCGGGAGACCGCCGGGTCGGCCGGGTTTCGGATGCGGCCCTGGGCCTCGTCGATCTGGACCTGGATGTCCTTGAGCCCCTCGCGGAGGGAGCGGACGTCGGGGTCGGAGAGGAAGACCTGCTCGATCCGGCGCTCGACCCAGATCCGGGGGTCGGTGCCGCCGGCCTCCCGGCGGACGGCCTCCAGCTCGGCCTTGGCCTCGATTTCCTCGTATTCCAGCTCCAGCAACGACTGGTGCAGCCGCTGATACTCGCTGAGCTCGACCTCCAGGTCCGGATTGCCGGAGATGCCGTCTCCCGAGGCGCCGGGGGAGAGCAGCTTGTCGAGGTTCCGCTGCATCATCTCCGGGTTCTCGGACTGCTGGACCAGCCGGAAGAGTCCCTGCTGGAGGCCCTCGATCTCGGCCTCCAGCTCCTCGCGGTAGCTCTCCAGCCGCACGATCGACCCGCGGTTGCGGGCATCCGCCCAGGTGGCGTCCTCCTTGAGGAAGGCGTCGACCACGGCGTTGACGATCGTGGCGGCCTCGTGCCGCAGGCGGGACTCGGCCGAGACCTCGATCAGGCTGCCGCCGGGCAGGGGGGAGACCTTGATCGCCTCCCGGATGTAGCCCACGGCGTCCTCGGACTGGATCACGGAGGGCAGTTTGGAGACGTCGGGGTCGCTGACGGCCGAGGTCAGGACGTTGGCGCTGGTGATCAGCTGGATCTGGGTCTGCAGGTCGCTGCGGACCGGCGGGCCGCCGTTGGTGACGTAGGGGTTGGCCGGGTCGGTCTCGATCCGCAGCATGCTGGAGGAGCGGTAGGTCGGCTCGTACCTCAGGTAGACCAGCGTCGCCAGGGCGGCCGTGCCGACGACCCACAGCGCCAGGGCCTGCCACCAGTGCCGGGCCAGCCCCCGGAGCACCAGCCGGGGGTTGATCGGCAGCCCTCCGCCGGGGGAGGAGGTGCGGGAGGCCGGGGGCGGGGGGACTCGGAGCGCCGGCGGCAACTCGGTCAGTCGGGCGAGTTCGTGGCCGGGGCGGGGCGAGTCGGCTGTGTCCATCGGGGTGTGCTACCAGGGCCGGGTCGATGGTGCGTGCCGGGGGGATCGGCAAGCTCGGCGAGGCGCAGGGGGGAACCCCCCGGCCCGCCTTCACTCTATCCCTCTGCTTCGGAGACGGTCAAATTCAAAATCCGTGACGTTGCCGGGCCGCGTCGCCCCGGGGCCCGGGGCGCGGTGCGGGCCCTCCCGGCGTTGACACGACGGGCCGAGGCGGCCGTATCATGGGGGGCAACTGCGCGATCGCGTGAGCGTCCCCGGCGGCGCACGCGCCCCCGCCCGCCTCTCCCCCATCGACCCTCGAACCCGGGCCCCCCTCCGTGGCAGAGCTACCGACCTCGACGACCTGGCGGTTCAACTGGCGGGCCGCCGCCGCCCTGGCGATCCTGGCCCTGGCCCTCGGCGGCTCGGCGCTGGCACTGCATCTGACCCAGCCCGGCCGGGTCGGCGCCGCGGCCCGGCGGCAGATCGAGCAGCTGGTCGAGGCCGGGCGTCCCGAGCTGGCCCTCCGTCACCTGGGCCGCTACCTGCAGCAGCAGCCCGACGACGCCGACATGCTCTTCCTGCAGGCCCGGCTGCTGGCCGAGCAGGCCGCCGACGTGCCGACCCTGGAGCGTGCCGGCCGCCTGCATGATCGCCTGATCCGCCAGTTCCCCGGGCACCCGGAGGTGGACGAGGTCCGCGCCCGGCTGGCCGAATTGTACATCCTGTTGAGCGACAGCTACCGCGAGAACTTCAACCTGCTGGGGGATCCCGAGCGGGCGGCCCTCGAATACCGCTATCGGGCCGCCGCCCAGATCGCCCGGGAGCTGATCGCCCGTCGGGCCGACGACCCCCAGGCTCATCGCCTGCTGGGACGGGCCCTGGAGGGGCTGGCCGTCCCCGGCGCGAAGGAGGAACTCGACGGGGCGATCACCTCCTACGAGCGCGCCCTGTCCCTGCTGGAGCGGCGGCTGCAACGCGACCCCGACGACGCGGAGGCGGCCGAGGCCGTCGACGAGGAAATCCAGCAGGCCGCCGAGGTCGCCTCCCGGCTGGCTCGATTGCACCGGGACCGGGCCGGCGACCCCGAGGCCGCCGAGGCGGTCCTGGACCGTTTGGTCTCGACCCGGCCCGAGGATCCCCGCCTCCGGCTGGCCCGATATGCCTACTATCGCGAACTCTACGACGAGGGGCGGGCCGCCGTCGAGCTGCAGCAGGCCCTGCAGCTCGCCCCCGAGGACCTGGCCGTCCGGCTGGCCGCCGCCCAGCACGCCCTGCACCGCGGCGACCCCGCCGCCGCCCGGGCCCACCTGGAGGCCGTCCCCGAGACGGGCGACGCCCGGGACGACGCGGTCCGACGCCTGGTCGGCGGCATGATCGACTTCGCCGAGGACCGCCGGATCCTCGCCATGGATCGATGGCGAGAGGCCCTGATCGACGTCCAGGGCTCCAACGAGGAGCTGGCCTGGTGGCTGGCCTACGTCCAGATCCGCCTGGGACGGGTCAAGGATGCCAGCTACCTGATCAGGCGGTACAAGGACCTCTCCGGGGGGGAACAGGAGCAGCCCCGGCTCCAACTGCTGCTGGCGCTGATGGATGAGCAGGTGGGCAACCACACGGCCGCCATCAACGTCCTGGAGAAACTCCGGCGCGACTCCCGGGTCGCCGGCCCGGTCCGGGACCAGGCCATCCTCGCCCTGGGCCGCTGCTATGAAGCCCTGGGGGACTTCGACGGCGCCGGCCGGGTCTTCGACCTGGCCGCCCAGGGCGACTCCCGGTCGATCACCCCGGTCGTCGCCAAGGCCCGGATGCTGCAGCGATCCGGCAAGTATGCCGAGGCCGCCCGGGAACTGGAGGGGGCCCTGGAGGGGAGGGGCATCGACGACCCCGAGCTCCGGATGATGCTGGCCGCCTCCCGGCTGGCCGAGCAGGCCGCGTTGCCGCCGGTCCGCCGCTCCTGGGGGGACTTCGAGCGGGCCGTCGAGGGGGCCGAGCGGTCCCTCCGGGTCGCCGCCCAGGCCGAGGGGATCGCCGACCCCCAGTCCGTCGACCTGGCCCTGGTCCTCGCCGAGCGGGACGCCCTGGAGGGCCGCCTCGACGAGGCCGACGCCCGGCTCCGGGAGGCCCTGGAACGCTCCCCCGCCAACCCCGGGCTCTGGGCGGCCCGGGCCGAGCTGATGCTCCGTTCCGGCCAGCCCGAGCAGGCCGTCCTCCTGGTCGAACGCGGCCTGGAGGCCGTCGGCGACGGCGCCCGGCTCCGCCTGGCCCTGGCCCGGGTCCTGCTCGAACTGGGCCGGGGTCGGGAGGCCCAGAGTCGGCTGCTCGAGGGGATCGACCGGCTGCAGCCCGACGAGCAGGCCCAGCTCTGGGAGGAGGTCGGCCGGCTCCGGCTGGCCCAGGCGGACCTCGACGGCGCCGACCTGGCCTTCCGGAACTGGGCGAAGCTTGAGCCGGACGCCCCCGGGCCGGTCATCGCCCGGATCGACGTCGCGCTGCAAGACGCCCGGATCGACGACGCGAACACGCTGCTCGCCAGCCTCTCCAAGGACCTCCCCTACCGGCTGGCCCATGCCGCGATTTTGCTCCGGGAGGCCGAACGGCTGGACCCGGAGGCCCCCGTCGGCGACGGCGACCGGGGGCGGGACAAATCCCGGCTCTCGAAGCTGGAAGAGGCCCGGGAAATCGTCGACGGCGAGGACGGCGTGCTGACCGACGCCCGGGAGCTGGCCGCCGCCCACCTGCTGCTCGGCCGGATCCGGGAGGCCCAGGGCGAGCCCGAGGAGGCGGTCGCCTCCTATCAAGATGCCTGGGAGCGGGGGGATGAGCAGGCCCTCACCCCCCTGACCGACCTGCTGGCCCGGCTCGGGCGCTTCGAGGAGCTGGAGCGGCTGGCCCGGGAGTCGGAGTCCGACCCCCGGATCGGCCGGCTCTCGGCCCAGGCCCTGCTGGGGGCCGGCGAGCTCTCCCGGGCCTCCCGGCTGCTGGGGGACGCCGGCGACGACCCCGACGCCCCGGCCGCCCTGATCGCCTGGCGGGCCCGGATGCTCTCGATGGCCGGCCGCCAGGACGAGCTGGAGGGCCTGCTCCGCCGCCAGGCCGAGCGGGCCGACGCCGACGAGGCCGCCCCCTGGATCGACCTGATCGCCGCCCAGGCCCGCATGGGCCGCGATCGGGCCTCCCTGGAGGTGACCATCCGACGCGCCCTGGAACGGGCCTCCGACGTCCCTGCCGCCCCCCTGGAGGCCCGGCTCCGCCTCGCCTCCGGCGACCCCGAGGGGGCCGACGCCGTCCTGAAGGAGGCCCTGGAAGGGCCGATCGCCGACCCGAAGCTGCTGGTCGACGCCGCCTCGTACTACAACGAGACCGGCCGGCCCGGGCTGTCCGAGCCGCTGCTGGAGCGGCTCACGGCCGTCGAGTCCATCTCCGACGCCGCCGCCCTGGATCTGGCCATGATGCTCGCCTCCCGGGCCGCCGGCGACCCGGAGGCCTGGGGGCGCGCCCTGGAACTAGTCGGTGACGAGGGGGGCGAGCCGGGCCGTCGCCTGGCCCGCGCCGTCGTCCTCTCCCGGGCCCCGGACCCGGCCCGACGGGCCGAGGCGGTCACCGCGTTCGAGGGGCTGATGGCCGACCTCCCGCTGACGGACCGCGTGGCGGTCCAGGCCCGGTCGCAGCTGGCCGCGCTGCTCATCGCCCTCGGCCAGCCCGGCCGGGCCGCCCAGGTCACGGCCGTCTCGGCGATCCAACCCTCCCCCTCCCCCGAGGCGGTCGCCTTGCACGCCCGGGCCCTGCTGTTCGCCGATCGGCTGGGAGAGGCCGAGGAGCAGCTCGATCGCCTGGAGTTGCTCCGCCCCGGCGACCCCGAGGTTGCCGAGCTGAGGGCCACCCGCCTGCTGGTCGCCGGCGACGGCGACCCGAGTGGCCTGGAGCGGGCCGTCGACGAGCGGCTGGGAAACCCCGGCGGCGACCTGCTCGCGCGGGCCGCCGTCCTCAAGCTGATCGCCCTCAGGAACGCCGAGGCGATCGAGGCCGCCGCCCGGATCGCCGAGCGACTGGGGCAGATCTCTCCCGGGCGCCTCTGGGCCCTCGGCTATGCCCGGGCCGCCCAGGGTCGCCATGACGACGCCCTGGATCGCTGCGCCGAGGCGCTGGCGGCGATCGACCTGACCGACCCGGTCGACCGCATCGGCCTGGTCGACGCGATCCTGGGGGCCGTCCAGGCGGCACCGGTCGACGCTCGGGCCGGAGCCGTCTCCCGGGCCCGGCCGATCGTCGACGAGCTGCTCCGCCGCCGGCCCGACGACCCCGACCTGCTACTCCCCTCGGCCATCCTGCATCACCAGGTCGGCGCGTACCAGGCCGAGGCCGAGATTTACCGCCGGGTCCTCGATCGCCGTCCCGGCGACCAGCAGGCGCTCTACAACCTCGCCTTGGTCCTCTCCGAGGGGCTCGACCGGCCCGAGGAAGGCCTGGAGCAGCTCGATCGCCTGGAGGCCGCGATCGGGCCGGCCCCCAAGATCCTCGGCGCCCGGGGGGTGATCCTCACCCGGCTCGGGCGGTTCGATCAGGCGATCCGGGCACTGGAGCGCTGCGTCGAGCTGGAGCCGACGGCCGACCGCCACTACTTCCTGGCCCGGGCCTACCGGAAGGCCGGTCTCGACGATCGCTTCCGGGAGCAGCTCGACCGGGCCCGTCGCACCGGACTCGACCCGGACCTTTTCGACCGGTGGCAGCGGGACGAGGTCCGGGCGCTGCTGGCCCTCTGAAGGGTACCGCCCAGATTGCTGCGAAAATATGCTCTAAGGACGCCCGTCAGCGGACCTGGGCGCGGTCCAGGACGTACTGCCCGTACAGGATCACGTTGTCCCACTCGATGGGGCTGACGTGCTCCAACAGCGCGATGTCGAGCTTGTCCTTGTCGTCCTCGGGCTGGCACCAGCGCACGACCCGCGAGATCTCCTTGGCCTGCCAGTAGATCACGCACGCCAGGATCAGCGTCAGGCAGCTGCACGAGTTCATCTGCTCGTGTAGCTCCCGGGCGTTGATCCGGCCCCGCCGGCCGTAATAGACGTCCCGGGCCAGGGCGTGCAGCTGCTCGACCTTCAGCAGGCCCCGCCGGATCCGCGACCGCAGCTGCGGCTCGCACAGGTAGCTCAGCAGGAACTCGGTCTTGAAGATCCGGCCCAGGTCGCGATTGGCCCGGTAGAAGCGGTTCTTGGCCGTGCACGAGGCCAGGCGCTTCAGCGCCACCGAGGCGGTCGTGTGGCCGCGCTCCAGCGACGCGTAGAACTGGCCCATCCGGTCCCACTGCTCGACGATGACCTGCGGGTCGATCGTGCGATCGGCGCGGCTCACCAGGCCGGCCAGCGGCCCGTAGTCGCGCCCGGCGTCGAGGCGGTAGAGGCGTTGCTTCCGGAGGCCGCGGATGCGCGGGCAGAACCGGCGGCCCAGCATGGCGAACGCCGCGAAGTTGATCTCCGTGTAGCCGTGCGTGTCGGTGTAGTGCTCCTCCAGCTCCAGGTCGCTCTCGTTGTAGCAGAGCCCGTCGAGCACGAAGGCCGAGTCCCGGTCGGTGCATTCGATGGGCAGGCTGTAGAACGGCGCGTAGTTGTCGGCGACGAAGGAGTAGAACTCCAAGGCGAAGTCGCTGAACCGGGTGCTGTAGGTCTGCTGCAGGACCTTGCGGGGCAGGGCGAACCGCTGCCCGTCGCTGGCCGAGGTCCGGCCGTCGCCCCAGTGCAGCGTGGCGTCGAGGCGGGAGATGGCGTGCACCAGGGCCGCGAGGGCGGCACGCTGCGCCTCCTCGGTCATCTGCCAATCGCTGACCCGCTTGAGCTGCTTGTAGGTGACGCCCTGGTGATCCGGGCCATCGTGTGCAGGCCGAGGTTGCAGCCGTGCGCCAGCACGACGGCCAGGAGCGTGCACACGTCCTCCGCGTCACGCCCCCCGCGCTGGGCCGGCGGCAGGAAGTGGTCGGTGAACCGCAGGTCGTTGTCGACCTCGATGAGCAGGTCGGGCAGGCGCACCGTCCGCATGTGCTCGGACAGCCACCGGCGGAGCTCTCCCAGCCGCCCCTGGCCTCGGCGTCCGGGGCCTCGTGGCGTCGGTGGAGAGATGCCAGCCGTCCTCATCCGCCGTGGCGTAGCTGTTCGCGGGCGCCGTCGCGAGGAACAGGTCGTAGGCCGCGTCGAGGCGCTTCGTCAGGTGACCGGGGACATCCCCGGGGTCGGCGGGCAGCCGGACCGCCGGAAGAAGGGCTGCCGCAGCGGCTCCCAGCGCTCCCCGGGCAGGAAGTAGTCCTCGAACCGGCCGAACCGCTTGCCGTGCTTGACCGAGAGGTTGCCCGATCGCAAGTCGTCCTTGAGCTTCAGCAGCAAGGCGCACTCCCAGGCCTTGCGGTCCGGCTTGCCGTCGGTCACGACCAGGGGCAGCAACCGCCTCGGGATGAAGTCCGTGGGGCGTCGTCGGGGAGCTTGCGCCGGGAATCCGCGTTCATCTCCTTGAGGACCCGGAGGGCCTCCAGGCAGGGGACATCGCCGGCGCCGGCGTCGGGGAAGAACTCCAGGGTGCGGAGCAGGATCGGCGCGTACTGCCGCAGGTGGGCGAACCGCCGGACGAGGCCGTGGAACACGTCGCTCCGGGCACCGGTGACCCACTCGTCCAGTCCCGCCACCTGGGCCGCGAGTTCCTCGCGGGGCACGACGGCGAACAGCCGCGACCGCAATGCGGCGTCGCCGATGGTGTCGTCGAGGAGGATCGTCCCCAGGGACCGCAGCGCGGCCAGGCCGTCTTGATCGTCTGGCGCTGGCGACGCATCTGGTCGCTCGGTTCGTGCTCGGCCCGGGTCTGGGTCGGGTGAGGAGCTTGTCGAACATGTCCACCGCCGAATCGATGGCGTCGCGGTAGCTCTGCCGCAGGAAGCAGACCAGAGCCGCGCGGCGACGGGGCGGCACCGCCTCCCGCAGCCGGTCCGCCGAGCACTTGCGGACGTAGTGGTACAGGGCGCGTTGGTAGTTGGCGTTGAGCCAGGACAGGTCGACGGCCAGGACGCCCATCGCCTCGATCGCGGCCAGCTTGTCGGCCAGGCCTGCATGGCGCCGGCCGAGGGCCTGGCCGGGTTGGCCTTGAGGCCTGGAGCCGGGAGGTGGCCTCGCCCTCCTTCACCTCCAGCAAGCCGTCGAGAGCCCGGGCCACGCCGGGGGAAAGGCCACCGGCCAGCCTGGAGACGATGTGCTCGCGGGCCTGCTTCCTCTGCTCGCCGACCAGGCGCAGCAGGGCCGACTCGGCGGGGAGCAGCACGCGTCGCTCCTTGAGGAATTCGCGGGCCCGGGCCAGCAGCGCGGCCGTCTGCTCCAGGCGGCAGGATTCCTCGAAGACGAAGCGTGCCAGGGCCGCGGCCTGGTCGGCGTCGAAGACGGCGAGCCTCAGGTGGTCTCGGATGCTTGCCTGATGGTCCGAGACCGTATGCTGCCGGGCGGCGTACCCCTCGAACCGGGTCGCGTCGATGCCCAGTTGCAGGGCGACGAAACCCAGGAGTTCGTCGCAGATCTCCAGGGGTTGCTGGGCTGGGAAGCGGCCGAAGAGCCGGACGAAGCCGAGCTGATAGGCGAACCCGAGGCGGTTGTGTTCGCGACGGCACCGGGCGACCTCGGCCAGTCGGCATCGGTCAGGGTCGCATCGCGCACCATCTGCGCCCGCGCGAACGAGAGCGTCGCCATGGGCGGCCCGCGTGGTCTAGAAAACGGGCGTCTTGTTGGCCATAGTTGACCATAGAACGAGCAGGGATTTATGGTCCGTGTTCGCGAAATAAAATCGCCATTCGGCCTTTTCGTAGCCCTTGCCATGAAAACCGTCGCCTACCTGCGCGTCTCGACCGGCTCCCAGGACCTGGCCAACCAGAAGCTGGCCATCCTCGACCACGCGCGGCAGAAGCGGTTCGCCGTCGATCGCTTCGTCGAGGCGCAGGCCTCCTCACGGAAGGGCCGACCAGAGGCGGATCGAGGAGTTGCTGGGGGCGCTGGAGGCGGGTGACCGCCTGGTCGTCAGCGAGCTGTCCCGCCTGGGTCGCAGCCTGGGCCAGGTATCCAGCTCGTCGACGAGCTGGTCAAGCGGAGGGTCCGCTTCACGGCGATCAAGGAAGGGATCCGCTTCGAAGGGAAGCAGGACCTTCAGACCAAGGTGATGATCGCCCTGTTCGGGCTGTTCGCCGAGGTGGAGCGGGACCTGATCTCGGAGCGGACCAAGAAGGGCTGGCGGCCGCCCGGGCCCGGGCCGCTTGCTCGGTCGCCCAAGGGCTCGCTGGGCCGGTCAAAGCTCGACGGCAAGGAAGAGGAGATCCGGAAGCTGCTGGAGAAGGCGGTCTCCAAGCGGTCGCTCGCGAAGATGCTGGATGTGTCGACGACCAACCTCCGGCACTTCATCCGGGCCCGAGGACTCGCCCCGGAGACTCCGAAAGGGCCACGAAGAGGCAGGCTCGCGGTCGGCGACCTTAGAGCATATTTTCGCAGCAATCTGGGCGGTACCTTCTGATCCGGAAGGGCCCGGATCCGCCACTCCAGACGGGATGCGGCCCGGCCATCCTGAGCCCGGGGGCTCCGCACGCGTGCGGCCCATCTCCCGGTGCCCGGCGGACAAGGGGGCGCAACGATCTGCAGGCGAGGTCGAGCCGGAACGAGGAAGGAGAGAAGCCTGATCGCCTGGCGTCACCCGGGGCTGTCCGGCCCGGATTGGGGCGATCTCGATCGTGCATGACCCCGGACGACGCCCCCGGCGTCCCCCCTTGCCCTGGATATGTCCCTTCGAGTCGGCTTCGATCGATCGCTCGATCGAGCCGGGCCGCGGTGCGAGCCTGACGACGGCAGGGGAGCGAAACGAGCCGCCACGGCCTTGGGCCGTGGCGGCTCGGGAAGCGATGCGCGTCGCGCCCGGGGCGCGACGTGTCGTCGTGCGTCGCGATCGGATTAGTTCGACTGCCGTCGACGCCGGATGACCCGGGTCGCGAACGCAGGGCGACGATCCCCAGGCCGGCCATCGCCAGGGGGCCGGTTCGGGGATGACCGCCGCCGAGAACGTGGCGCCGGTGTTGGCGGTGAAGTCCTGGAACGCGCTCCCGAGATCATCAGTCCGGGGTGGCGGAAAGGGTCAGCGAGAAGCCCTCATGATCAGCGGCTTGAAGATGTCGGAGGTGAACGTGACGCCCAGAACTGGATGCTGGCCTGGTGTCCATTGCCCGGGTGCTGGTCTGGAGCAGCGTGCCGCCCGTGAAGGTGCCGCTCAGCAGGTTCGTCGTGCCGTCCGAGCGATGATCGAGAAGTCCCCGCTGAAGCCGGACTGGGGTAAGGACGCTGAGACCGCCGCCGATCGGGGTCGCCGTGGCTGCCTGGTTCGAGACCGCGTCCAGCTGGAAGCGGGCACTGCGTAGTCTTCATCCTCTCCCGGAGGAGGAAGGACGGCGTATTGACGTCGAAATTCGAGAGGACACCCAGCAGGGGATTGCCCAAGTCTGCCACCGAGATCGTCACCGGGGCACCCATGGCGCCGGTCCTCGTGTACGTGAACGAGGTGCCGTTGGCCGACTGATTGGCCGAGGCGAGCGGGGAGGTTTGCGAGAGCTGGGCCTGGGCATCGGCCGAGAACAGGGCCGTTGTCGCCAGGGCTGCCAGCACGAAAAGCCGATTTATCATAGTCTGGTCGACCTCGAAGGAGGGAACATATCAACCGATCGAGGCAAAGTGCCGCCCGACGCCCGCCTCGGGCATCGTCCCATCGGCCCCGCCTGAACTGAGGATCGATCTTGTCGGGTCCGGCCCGGAAGATCAACCGGTTGTCTGGGCCTCGATGTCGCAGAACCGAGGCCGTGGCAGGCCGCTCTCACCCATGTGGCTATGTTGAGTAGAAGCGCCGCCAAAACTTGCGTGGACCGGCCGGGATGGACCTGGCAAAACGGCCCGCATGACGTAGAATCCCCGAGGGGACGCAAATCATTGCAGGTCGGACGATCTGGGAGGTGTTGCGGAAACGCAACACGGGACGACGCATGTCCTAGGCTCGAATCGGGATCGGTGGCGATCCCGCGACCAGAGCGTAAGGAGTCGGACCCATGGACGTAGTCGAGGAGTGCCGGATCGGGGAGCGAGGGGGCGACCCGCTGCGTCGGGTGGCACTGGGGGCGCTGGCCCTTTACCTGACGCCGGCCCTGCTGATCGTGCTGCTGATCGGGGCGTTGGGGATGGCGTGCTGTGCCGCGGCCCGGCTGCTCGGCGGCGATCGACGCGGGCCCATCGGGCCGTCGCGACGCGACGCGACGGCGCGGGGCATCCCCGCGCCGCACGTCATCGAGGCGTGCCGGAGCCGCTCGTCGCGTCATTGAGCCTGCCCTGGTCGGTCGCATGAGACCCTCGACATCCCGCCGATCAGTCTTCAGCCGGTACCCCGGCGCCGGCCGTCGTCTCCACCTGGCTGGCGGCGTACCGCCGCTCGACCTCCGGGACGAGGTCCTGGAGGAATCCCTCGATCGGGCTGCCATCACCCCGGGCCTCGCCGGGGACGACGGGCCGCTCGACCTGGATCTTGAACATCGCCGGCCGGTGCCGGAAGAGGTTCTGGGACTGGTCGGGAGACCACGTGCCGTCGTGCCAGTAGGAATAGTAGACCTCTCTCAGCTCCTCGACCCCGCCACCGGGCTTGCCATAGACCAGGGCACTGAAGCCGACCTTCCGATCCCCGTCGGGCGAAGAGCCGCCCACGTCGACCTGCCTCCGCCAGGGTCCGCCGCGCGACTGGAAACCGTTGGCCGGGAAGCAGACGATCGGCGAGTGCGGGAACACGCGATCGGCCGGGCCGAAGGCCACCAGCACGGTGAGGGCGACCCCGGTGCGGTTGTCGATGTAATTGCGGAGCACGTAGTCGGCGCAACCGGCGATCTGGAGGGTCTCCTCCTCCAGGATTTGGTCCTCCCCGATCTGTTCCCAGTGCTCCCCCAGTCGCGGGGGAAGGTCAGCCATCCGGAATGGGGCGACCTCGGCCGATCGGGCGGCGTCGGCGAACGCCGACTCCTGGTTGACGCGGATGGCGCCGGAGGCGGCGACGATCGCGCAGGCCAGGATCATCCAAGGCCAGGGGGAGGGGCCGAGCCGTCGGTCCGGCTCGGCCGAGGTCGCGGCGGGGGCAATCATCGGGGTGGCATCTCGAGGCTCGGACACGTGCGTTCTCCGATCGAAGCCCCGACGGGTGAAGAGGCCGAGGATGCCGCCCGGATGGGGGGCATGGGGCCGACGTCCGCCCGGGGCGTGAGCAGCTCAGCAGGGGCAGCGGCCGGGGGCGGGGGCGGGATCGGCACGACCCAGGCGAGGTCGGCCGCGATCCGACCCGAGTCAGCAGGCCCCGCGACCGGTGAGGACAGCCGGGATCGTCCGGAGCAGGATCTTCAGATCAAGGGCCAGCGACCAGCGGGCGATGTAGTCGAGGTCCTGGCGGACCATGCCGTCGGTGCCGTCGCTCCGACCGCCGACCTGCCACGGGCCGGTGATGCCCGGGGGCACGCTCAGGCGTCGGGCGAAGGACTCGGGGTCCAAGGCCTCCAGCCGGTAGGAGTCCCGCAGCTGCAGCGGCCGGGGGCCGACCAGGCTCATATCGCCCCGGAGCACGTTGATCAGCTGGGGCAGCTCGTCCAGGCTGGTCCGCCTCAGGAACCGGCCCAGGGGCGTGACCCTCGGGTCGCATCGGATCTTGAACAGGACGCCCCCGGAGGCCTCATTGTGCGATTCCAGCTCGGCAAGCCGGCGCTCGGCGTCGGCCACCATCGTCCGGAATTTCAGCACGTAGAAGGGCCGTCCGCCCCGACCCAGCCGCAACTGCCGGAACAGCACCGGGCCCGGGGAACTGAGCCGGACGACCAGGGCGACCGCCAGCAGCACGGGCGCCAGCAGCACCAGCCCAACGCCGGCCCCAGCCAGGTCGACGGCCCGCTTGAAGGCCGACGCGACCGTCGTGGGCGCCACGGCGAGCGTCGGGCCCGGCAGCGGCAACGCTTGGCCCGCGGACGTGCCCCCCACGATCCGGGCGATCCGCTCGGATATAAGCATGGATTGGGGCGTCGTGGTGCTCATCGGGCGGTGTCTCCGGTGCGGTGTCCAGGGTGTGGTGCGGTGCTCGGTGGGGGCCTCAGCCGGCCGCGGTCGCGTCTCGGGGGGCCGGCGTCGCTCCTACCGGAGGGACGCATCGGGCGATGGGGAGAGGGGGGGAGGTTCGGATTCGCCCTGGGTTTGCTCGGATGCACAATCATGAGCTGAAATTTTCGATCGGTCGCCTCGTCGACGGTCGTGACGGCAGCATAGCAGGGGCCCCGAGCATCGTCAATTAGCGGCGCGATCCGTGCCCCTCGTGTGGCCCCAGGGCAACGCAAAACCGTGTGTGGCCCCAGGACAACGAAATACCGTGTTGCCCAAAATCAACATGGTCGCTCTCTGGTGAGCCGAGTGGCCCCGGGTCGCCGAGATCCCCCTGGAGTCCCTGCAGCGAGCGTGCCACAAGGCCTCGGAACGGCTCCCTCTCGTTCATTAGGGGCCGCGGGTGATTTCGTGACGGAACTGGGCGTCCTTGTGGCCGGTCGACGACCACGCTGAAGGCCTGGCCGCCATCGGCCGGGGAAACCCGGGGAAGCCGAGCCACGATTGGACGCGACTCGCCCGGCCTCGGTCAAACGTAGATTGGATGAAATCCTCGGTCGTTCATATTTCTCAACGCCGAATCCTGGGCCTCCGGTCGCCCCGAGGGACGGCCGAGGACGCCGAGATCGACGGCAGTCAGGCCCAGAAACCGGGCAGCGTAGCCCCACGCGATGCCCGAAGGATGGTCGCCGATTGGGGCTTCCTACCACCGTTGCGAGGCATCCCGCCGGCCCGCCCAAGCGGACCGCGAGGTCGAGCGGTCGGGGCGAACCCCCGGGACGACCAACGAGGGACGGCCTGGGAGCACCGGCTGTCCCGGAACCCCGAGATCGAGGCGCCGGTGGCCGACCTCGTACCTGCCCCGCGGATCGGACCTCGTCCACCGGACCGGTCCTTCGGCCGGGGCGTGCGTATTTGGCGGGCAACGGACCGCGAGGCCGGTATTGAGCATCCACATACACTTCTCAACATAATTTTGACTGATATATTTTTATTATTTTTGTGAAATGTGATCAATCGTCCGGAGAGGCGAATTTCCTGGTTCTGGGTCCAAGCCAACGCCGACCCCCAGCGGAGCGAGGCTGACCTATACCTCTGAGACCCTGGCCGCCGTCCCCGAGCCCTCCACCCTGGCCGGCGGCATCCTCGGCGCCCTCCTGGCCGGCGGCGCGTGGCTGAGGCGGCGGGGCCGGCACGGCGGCCATCGGCCGACACGATTCTGAGCCGGGAGCAGTCGCGGGGAACGCTCAGCCGGAAGGGGTTCCCGGTGGCGGCATGGGGCCGCCGCCACCGGGCAACTTAACACATCATTCCGATGTTAAGTTGTCCGATTTCCGGCTCGGTTTCTTGGTCGGTAAATGGCACCGAGCCCGGCCCTTCGACCGGCACAGGCCCGGCGGGCGGGTGGGTCATGAGGCCGGCGGGCGAGTCGATGTTCCCTCGGGGCAACAGGGCCGATCAGGCCGGCCGGCGCGCATGAGAAAGCCCCCGGCTCATGACCGGGGGCCGGTACCTCCTCCGCTCGAATCGGTCGCTTCAGGCCCGGCGGCGGCGCCGGCATCCGTAGCCCAGCAAACCGACGCCTCCCATCGCGGCCAGGGCCAGCGTCGAGGGCTCGGGGATGACCGTCGCGATCGTCCCGTTAATCGTGAACGAGTTCACGGTGGTCGAGGGACCCCAGGTCACCCCACCGTCGGACGTGAAGCGGTTCCCGCTGAGCGTCGCGACGCCCGTCGGAGTGACCGGAGGGTTGGATGCGAGCCAGTTCAGGCCCGATGTGTCGAAGTCGGCCGCGGAACTCAGAGCCAGCCAGTATTCCTGGCCGGCCAGCAGGGTAAACGGGCTGGTCGGCGTGAACGTGAAATCGTTGATGCCGCCCACGAGCGTCGGGGTGGAGAAGGTGGCCAGCACGGTGGAGCCCGGAATGTCGGGGTCGCCCGAGTCGTTGAGCAGCTGGAGGATCGGCGTCGTCAGTGGCCGGTCGAAGGTATCGAGCCGCAGGCGGAGCACCGCCGAATCCATCGTATACGCCTGGTCAGACAAGGTGAAGGCTAGGGCTTTGATCCGTAGCGGGCCTAGGGTCGCCGAGGCGAGGCCGTCGTTCGTCTGGGGGAGCGTGCTGAGGATCACATCCCCGCGGGCCGACGCTGCACTCAAGGCCAGCCATCCCAAAAGCAAGGCTAAGTGGCCGCAATGTCTCGTCTTCATTGATCATCCTCCTGAGGTCGTCCCGGCCGGTCGGGGAGACCCGGAGGCCGCCCTCACGCCGCGTCTCAGATTATTCTGCCGCTAAGGATCGGACTGCAATGGGTAGACGCCGACCGCTGGGAGGCCGGGCACATGCGCCGGGCGCAGTTCACCGGCGGGCCTGATAATTTATAATATAATATTTATATATTAATTAAAATGAATATATTGGTTGTCGGGCCGGTCACGGTGCCATTTACCGTCCAAGAAAGCGGGCAAGTTAACACATTCCGAGGTCGCATCCCGCATCGTTGCGACCTAACGTGCATTATCAGACCCGGTCGCGTCCCCGAAGGGAGTCGGTGCCCGAGGAGCGGTCTCCCGCGGCGGGGGCGGGTCTCGGCCGAGCCCCCGAATCGCTCAGGCGGCCGACCGCAGGCCGTCGGCCGGGGCGACGGCGGGTGTGGCCGCGGCGACGGCTTCGAGGATGATCCGCTCATACATGCAGGCCATTTCCTCGAAGGTCGGCAGCAGCTCCAGGCGCAGCCGGGCGGCCTCGGCCAGGCGGAGGCGGAGGGCGTCGTCGTCCAGGAGGAGGCGGAGGTGCTCCTCCAGGGCGATGACGTCTCGGGGCTCGAAGGTCAGGGCGTTGATGCCCGGCTCCACCTGCTCGGCGATGCCGAAGACCGTCGTGGTGACGATCGGCAGGCCGAAGGCCATCGCCTCCAGGATCGTCCTCGGGTAGCTCTCGACCGAGGAGCAGCAGACGAAGACGTCGCTGGACCGGTAGTAGGGGAAGACCTGGTCGGTCTCGTCGACGAGCCGGATTGCGTCGGGGTAGGCGGAGGCCAGCCGTCTCAGGCCATCCAGGTAGGGGCTCGGCCGGCAACCGACGACGTAGAAGACGACGTCGTCCCGGCCCGATCGGAGCAGCTCGACGGCCGCCTCGACCAGATCTCGCTGCCCTTTACGCTCGCAGACCGTGCCGATGATCGTCACGACCTTCTTGCCCGGGGGCGCCCCGATGGCCTCGGCGGCGTCGCGGCGGGAGTGCCGGGCGAGGTAGCGGTCGATCGGGTCCCGGATCATCCCGAAGTGGACCGTCTCCAGGTTGTGCCGCCAGTTCAGGGGCTCGAACATCCTCCGGGTCGCGTGGGAGACGAAGAGGACGCGGTACGGGTCGCCGAAGGCGAGCAGGGCCGCCTCGGTCATCCCGGGGCCGAACTGGCGGAAGTAGGCCCGGCAGTCGGTGCTCTCGTGGACGCTCCAGAGCGACGGGAGTCCGGCCTCCCGGGCGGCGGAGATGGCGGCGAAGCCGTTGAGCGTGTTGGCCTGGACCAGGTCGAACCCCCGGGAACGGATCCAGTCGCCCAGCTCACGGGTCCCGATGCGGTAGCCATCGGGCTCGACGAGCCGTCGGAGCGGGTCATCAATCCGGTGGACCGGGATCCCCTCGGCCTCGTACGCCTGCGCCAGGGGGCCGTCCAGGGGAGAGGCGACCTCCGTCACCACCCGGCCGCGTTCCCGGAGCCGGACGGCCAGGTCGAGCAGGAACTTCGGCGCCCCCTCGTGGTTCAGGTTGTGGCTGACCATGAGCAGGCGGACCGGCTCCCGGAGGGTCCCCTCGGCCGGGGTCGATCGGCGGGTCCTCAGCGCGAACGACTCGTGGTTGCGGCCGAGGTTCGGGTTATGGTAGGGGTCCCGGGCCAGTCCCCAGATCTCCTTGTAGGCCAGGGGCTCTCGGGGGTCGTCGCCGGAGCCCCGGGATGCCCCTTCGACGAGGACCAGTTCGGCCCGGGGGGCGTAGACGATCCTGAGGCCGAGCCGCCCGAGCCTCAGGCAGAGGTCTATGTCGTTGTAGGCGACGGCGAACCGGTCCTCGTCAAAGCCGCCGACCCGGAGGAAAAGGTCGCGACGCATCAGCAAGCAGGCGGCGGTGACGGCCCCGTAGTTTCGGGCCACGACGGCGTAGGACTGGTAGCCATTGTCCCGACCCGGGGACAGCTTGAAGGCGTGCGCCGGCATGCCGTCGTTGACCGTCGTCAGCACCCCGGCGTGCTGCACCCGGCCGTCGGCCAGCAGCAGTCGACCCCCGACGGCCCCGACCCCCTCGATCCGGGAGTAGCCGACGAGCTGGCTGAGCCACTCGGGCCGGAGGACCTCGGTGTCGTCGTTCAGCAGCAGGATCAGCTCCCGGTCGTCCCCGAGGACACCAATCGCTTTATTGTTCACTTTATCATAACTAAATAATTTTCCTTCGTTGGGGATCCGGAGCACCCGGCAGCCCTCGGGGAGTGCGTCGAGGTAGGCGAGGGTCTCCGGGTCGTCGCTCTCATTATCGATGACGACGACCTCGTAGTTGCGGTACGAGGTGAGCGCCAGGATCGAGTCGATGCAGGGGCGGAGCAGATCGACCCGGTTCCTGGTCGGGATCAGGATGGAGACGCCCGGGCCGTCGTCCGGGAAATCCACCTGGAAGAGGCCCAGGTGCCCCCGCTCGGCGAACTCGGGCCGGGAGATCCGGCCGACGATCCCCCGACGGTCGAACGCCTCCTGGACCGCACGGATGCCCCGCTCGAACGCCTCGGGCTTGGCCGCCCCCGAGGAGGCGGTCGAGCCGGGCAGGCTCCTCCAGTGGTAGAGGATCTTCGGGACGTGGACGACCCGACTCGGACCGTCGGTCATCCGGAGGGCGAGGTCGTAGTCCTGGCACCCCTCGAACCCGATCCGGAAGCCGCCGATCGCCTCGAATCGGTCACGTCGCACGCAGAAGGCGTGGCTCAGGTACATGTAGGACAGCAACAACTCGGGGGACCAGTCCGGCTTGAACTGGGGGCTCGACCGTCGGCCGTGGACGTCGATCTTGTCGTCGTCGGAGTAGATCAGATCCGGCGAGTCGTGCCCGACGGCCGCGAGGGCCAGCTCGAGCAGGCAGTCGGGGGTCAGCTCGTCGTCCTGGTCGAGGAAGACGAGGTACTCGCCCCGGGCCATCCCGGCGGCGGCGTTGCTGGCGAGGCTGATGTTGCCGTTCTCGGGCAGGAAGCGGACCCGAATGCGGTCGTCGGTCGCCTCGTATCGCCGGAGGAGCCGACCGACGTGGGGACGGGGGGAGGCGTCGTCGGCGATGCAAAGCTCCCAGCTCGGATAGACCTGGGCCCGGACGCTCTCGATGGCCCGCTCCAGCCAGGCCTCGTCGATGTCGTAGACCGGCATGACCACAGACATCAATGGGCGCCGATCCATCCCGGCCAGGGCCCGCTCGGCCTCGAACCGGGAGCACTGGTTCCAGGCGTTGTTCTCGACCCAGATGTCGTACGGGGAGACCGGCTCCGGCAACTCGACCGGCGGTTCCTCCTCCGGCGTCGCCAACTGCGGCTCGGGAGGAACGGGGGCAGGCTCCGGATCCGGCTCCGGGGCGGGGAGCATCGCTCGGGGGACTTCGATCGGATCGGGACGCCCCCACAGCGCCCGGTCGATCAGGGCGAGGAGGCCTTCCCGTTTCCACAATCGGGCGGCCCGGGCCGCCAGCAGGACGCCCCGTTGGCGTCGGATCCCAGGCGGCGCGACCGATCGCGTCACGCGCCGGGCGGCCTGGGCCACCTTCCAGGCCAGGCTGCGTTCGACTTCGTCGAGCCGGGCCGCCAGGTCGGCGATCGTCATCGCCTGCTCGTGGGCCTGGGTCCAGAGGCCGTCGATCTTCGCATCGCGCCGGGAGACCTCCGCCTCCAGCCAGAGGACCGTCCGCTGCCGCTCCTCGAATCGATCTCTCATCCGAGCGAGGATCCGCTCGCGGTCCTCGAGCCTCCGGGTCAGCTCCCGGCCCGTCCGGTCCCGATCGGAGCCGGCGGCCGGGGGCCGGGGCTCGGCAGCGGCCCGGATCGAGACGAGCCGACCGAGGCCGGCGAAGTAGCCGAGGAGCCGGGAATGCTCCTCCCCCCAGTCTTCGAAGAGGGGCCGAAGCCGATCGGGGATCTCCCCGCCGACGGCCAGCATTCCCAGGCCGCCGCCATGGGGGAACTCGACGGCGGGGAACCGGTCCTTGACGCGGGTCCAGGCCCGTCGGGTACCCCCCGGGCGGTCGTCGGAACGGGTGCCGTGCAGCAAGGCGACACCCCGGGGGCTCATCTTCGGGAGCCAGTCGTCGAGAACGGCGACCGTGTCTCCCAGCAGGGGCGATCCCACCAGGTGGAGCAGGTCGACGGCGCCTTCCTCGAACCGGGCCAGTGCGTCCCCCGCCCCCCCCGGGACCAGCGTCGAGAATCGCCCGTATCGGAGATCGTGGTGCTCCCGGAGCCCGGTCGGGGGCCCCTGCCCCGGCCAGGATCCCACCGAGACGCCGGTCGAGGCCAGGCCCAGGGCCCGTACGGCCTGGCAGAAGGCGCAGTAGGAGAAGCCGTCGAGGGTGCCGATCTCGACGAAGGCGGCCGGCGTCAGCAGGTCGACCAGGAATCCGGCGATCGGGAAATGCTCATGCCAGGCTGACGGGCAGATCCGGTCGGGCGGGACCAGGCAGATCGGATGGTCGATCGGGTTGAACATAGCCGATTCCCGGGGGGCGGGGCCCGGTCCTGCCCGGTTCGGGCGGGGCCGGGAAATTTCAATGAATCAAATCACCAAAATTAATGGATCAATCCTTGGGATGAGCCAAGGCGAATTCACGACCGATCGCCGTAACCGTCGGGGTGACCACAGTGCCAGCGCCAGGCGGCCTCGACGATGGTCCGGATGTCCGATCGCCGGGGCGACCAGCCCAGTTCGCGGTTGATCTTCTCGGGGGTCGCGATCAGGACCGCCGGGTCCCCGGGACGCCTGGGGGCGACCCGATGAGGGATCGGCCGCCCGACGGACGCCTCGCAGGCCCGGAGCACCTCCAGGACGGTGGCGCCGGCCCCCGATCCGAGGTTATAGATCCGCCCCACCCCCGGGCCGATCGCCTCGACGGCCAGGCGATGGGCCTCGGCCAGGTCGTCGGTGTGGACGTAGTCCCGGACGCAGGTCCCGTCCCGGGTCGGCCAGTCGTCCCCGCAGATGTCCAGGGACGCTCGCCTGCCGGCGGCGACCTGGAGGGTCAGCGGGATCAGGTGGCTCTCGCAGCGGCGGTCCTCGCCGTGCTCGCCGCACTCGTCGGCGCCCGAGGCGTTGAAGTAGCGGAGGATGGCGTAGCCCAGCCCATAGGCCCGGGCGTAATCCATGATCATCCGTTCGGCTGCGAGCTTGGTCGTGCCGTAGGGGGTCTCGGGGAGCTGGGGGGCGTCCTCCGTCAGCGGCATCTCGGCCCGGAATCCGTAGGTAGCGGCGGTGCTGCTGAAGACGATCCGCGGGACACCGGCGTCTCGCATCGCGTCGAGGACGCTCTTGGTCCCCAGGACGTTGACCCGGTAGTAATTGTCCGGGTCGGCGATCGAGTCGGGGACTGAGGCCAGGGCGGCGAAGTGCATGACCGCCTCGGCCCGGTGGTCTCGGAGGGCCGAGGCGAGGCGGTCCCGGTCGAGGATGTCGCCGACGACCAGCCGGCCTTCGGGCACGGCCGACCGATTCCCCTCGGAGAGGTCGTCATAGGCGATCGGATCGTGGCCATGCCGGATCAACCATCGCAGGCAGGCGCCGCCGATGTAACCGGCGCCGCCGGTCAGCAGGATCTTCATCGGTACGAACTCCGATCACCCGGCCGCCCGACGGGCACCGGCCGGGTCGTCGAGGATGCGGTCGGCCGCCGCCGCCAGGTCATCGGCCACGTCGAATGAGATGGGCAGGCCGGCCTCACCCGGGGCGACCCCGAGGCCGGTCCGGACGAGGATGCTGCCGCGGCAACCCGCGTTGACGCCGGCCAGGACGTCGCTGATCGCGTCACCGATCATCCAGGATTCGTTCAGGTCCAGGCCGAGTCGTCCCGCGGCCCGGACCAGCATCCCCGGCCCCGGCTTGCGGTCGAACTGCTCGACCACGGTCCGATCCGGACCGACCGGCACGGCCGGGCAGGACTCGACGGCCGCCAGCATGATCCCCTCCCCCCAGAGTTGCCGGGCCAGTTCCTCGTGCACCCGGTCCAGGTCGTCGGGGGTCATCATCCCCCGGCCGACGGCCGACTGGTTCGTCGCCAGGACGCAGGCGAATCCGGCCTCGGCGAGCCTCCTCAAGGCGCCTGCGGCCCCCGGCAGGAGGCGGACCTCGGCCGGGTCTCGGAGGTAATGGACGTGCTCGATCACCGTGCCATCCCGATCGAGGAAGACGGCCGGGCGGGAGGTGATCGGCGGACGGCGTCCGAGGAGCACGGCGGGGGCATCCCGGCGGGCGAGGCGGAGGGCCTCATGGGTGCCGACATCCCGATGGTATCCGTGCCAGGGCCGGCCCCTCATCCGGCCGACGAGCCCGGGGAGGACGTCGAACCCGAGGTCGAACGCCCGCATCGAGGCGACCTCCCGGTAGAGGCCGGCGTCGAGTACGTAGACGCCGGCGTTGGCCAGGTCACCCCGGGGTAGCTCGGGCTTCTCGGCGAATGAGATGACCCGGGATTCGTCGGCCAGCTCGGCGACGCCACAGGCCCTGGGGTCGGGGGCCCGGAACAGGAGCATCGTGGCCGGGTCGGGGTGGGAGCGGTGGAAATCGAGCAGTGCGGCCAGGTCGACCGTGCTGAAGTTATCCGCATAGACGATCAGGACCTCGTCGACTCCATCGGCCAGGTCGACGTTGGCGGCCACCGTGCCGGCCGAGCCGAGCAGGATCGGCTCGAACGCCTCGGTCATCCGCAAGCGGCCCGATTCATCGACCCGCCGAATGAACGAGCGGACTTGATCGGCATGCGCATGGATGTTGACCCTGGCTTCCGAGATCCTCGCCGGGGCCAGGCGATCGACCCAGTGGTCGAGCAGGGGCCTGCCTGCGATCGGCACGAGGCACTTGGGGATCGAATCGGTCACGGGCCTCAATCGGGTCCCGAGCCCGCCGGCCAAGAGTAGCGCGTTGGTCTTTCCCACCGGTCCCGCCTTTCGGTTGCAAGGCCCCGTGCCTCAGGCGGCCGACGCCCCCGCGTCGAACCGGGAGGCCGGCCGGTCGTCCCGGACGTCACCGATGAAGATGTTCTGGCTGCCGTGTCGCGCGACGCGGAACGCCAGCTCCCGGGGGCGGCCCAGGGCCTCCCGGATCGAGCGGTGTCGCCAGGGGGGGGCGACGAGCATCAGGAAGCCGCCGCCCCCGGCGCCGAGCAACTTACCGCCCCGGGCGCCGTGGCGGCGGGCGGTTTCGTACCACTGGTCGACCCGATCGGAAGTGATCCCGAAGCCGAGCGATCGCTTCAGAGCCCAGCCCTCGTGCAGCTGGTCGGCGAACCCGTCGAGGTCGCCGGCGACCAGGGCATGTCGGCTTTCGTCGGCCAGGTCCCTCATGCGTCGGAGGGCGGGGAGGCGGTCGATCGTGCCGCCGGACTGCTCTCGGAGGATTCCGTCGGCGTCCCGGGTCTGGCCGGTGTAGAGCAGGAGCGTGCGGCGCTCCAGTTCGTCGACCACGCCATTCGGGCAGGGGACCGGCTCGACGTCGACGGTGTCATCCGGGTTGAATCGGATGTAATTGATCCCGCCGAAGGCGGCGGCATACTGGTCCTGCCGGCCGATCGGCTTGCCGAGCACGTCGATCTCGACCCGACAGGCCTCCTCGGCCACCTGCCGACGGCCGGCGACGCGACCGGCATGGGCGTGCAGCGCGGTCAGGAGCCCGACGGTCAGGCTGCTGCTCGACCCCAGGCCGGTTCCGGCCGGGACGTCGCCGATGGTGGTGACCTCCATCGGCTCGTCGACCTCGACCAGCCGCATCGCCTCCCGGACGAGCTCGTGCTGGACCTCGTCGACGGTCCGGGCGGTCTCGGTCCTGGAGTAGCTCACCCGGATCGTCGGCTCGAACCGGCGATGGAGGGTCACGTACATATGATGGTTGACGGTCGTGCTCAGGACCGCGCCGGGCTCCCGGCGGTAGAACGCCGGCAGGTCGGTCCCGCCGCCGGCGAAGCTGACCCGGAATGGCGTCTGGGAGATGATCATCGATCTCGGCTTCCTCGCCCCTGGCGCGGCCCCGTTCGTCGCCGCCGACCCGTCGGGTGCGGCGAGCGGGCCGGCGGCACGTTTACTCGCTCGCCCCGGGCCTGTCAATCGCGAGCGACGGGCCGCATCCTCCTCCTCCGCCGGGGGATTGCGATTGCAATTGACGGTTCTCGAACCGACATTTATGCTCCCGCCAATCCGGGCCCGACCTCCCCGGGGCGGCGACGCCGCTCCACGCCCGGGAGGGCCGGCCGTGGGGGGCGCAGGGACGTGCCCCGGGCGAGGACCAAGGAGCGGTTCATGGGATCGCAGGCATCCCCGGAGGCCATCGGGCCGACCGCCTCGAAGGCGCTGGTGCTCATTCCTGGCACGATCAATTATTTCTACAACACGACGGGCCGTCGCGTCTCCGAGGCCCTCACCGGGCTCGGCCTGCGCGTCGCGATCCGGACCCTCGCAGAGGCCGAGGCCGACGCCCGGCGGGGGGAAGAGCCGGCCGACCTCTGCATGGTGATGAACGTCGGCGAGGTCCTGCTCGGCGGCGGGGACCGAGACGCGGGGATCCGTCGACTCCGGGCGCTCGGCCCGTTCCGACTGCTGGCCAACGTGGGGCTCGACTCGGTCCGGACCCACTGGTTCGGCGACCTCTCCTCCTGGTGCGAGCGGGCCGGGGTCGGGACGATCCTCGACCTGGGCCTCGTGGACCAGTCGGATTGGGTCCCCCCGGGGATCGGGGTCTCCTACCGGTTCGTGCCCGACGGCCTGACCGCCTCGGAGTTCCGGGCGCTGGAGGCGGCCGCCGGCCGGGGTGACGACCGGCCGATCCCCTGGTCGTTCGTCGGCCACGTGACGGCCGATCGGGCCGGGTTCGTCGACCACCTGGTCAACGCCGTCGATCCTTCGGGCTTCGTCTACATGCCGCCGCTGGAGCCGTATACCGAGGCCGGCTCGCCGCACCTGAACCACGACCAGTTCCTCGCGGTCCTGGGCAAGTCGCGCTATCATATTTGGTGTTCCCACCACCCGTATTTTTACATGGAGCCCGAGCGGTTCCGGCTTTCGGTCCTCTCGGGGTGCGTGCCGATCAAGGCCCTGATCGACGGCCAGGAGCCCCCGGACGACGCCCCGCTCCGGCCGATGATGGTGCCCCAGGAGGAACTGTCCGAGGCGCTCCGCCCCGGCCGGGATGCCTGGTATCGCCGCCTGGCGACCGACGCCTATCGGCGGCGGTCGCTCTCGGCCGCCTTCGCCGGGGCGTTGGCGGATCTGGGGATCCGATGCCCGTCGGCCCGGACGCCGGCCGACCGGCCGTGGCCGCTGTCGGCCTGACGGCCGACCCGAGGCAATGCGACGAGACGCGGGGCGAATGGGGGGCGGAGTGTGATGGACCGAGACGGCGTGACGATCGTGATCCCGAATTGGAACCACGAGGTCTTCCTGCCCCGGTCGATCGCCTCGGGGCTGGCCGGCGTGGAGGCCATGCGCCGGTCCGGGGTGCCGAGCGAGCTGGTCGTCGTCGACGACCATTCCCGGGACGGCTCGGCCCCCTTGCTCCGCCAGCTCGAGGTGATCTACCGAGACCGGGGCCTCCGGGTCGCCTCCCACGCGCGCAACTCGGGCCTCGCCGCGGCCAGGAACCGGGGGCTGGACGAGGCGAGCTACCGATACGTCGTCTTCATGGACGCCGACAACGAGCTCGTCCCCGGGAACCTCGGCCTCTTGCACCGCTCCCTGAAGGAGACCGGGGCCGCCGCCGCCTTCGGCAACCTGCTGGCCCGGGAGCAGAACGCCCGGAGGGCCGGCTGGATGATCAGCAACGCCGGGATCCATCCGAAAATCTTCTCGGGGAACTACGTCGACGCGTTCTCGATGGTCGACCGCGTCCAGGTCCACGACTCCGGCCGCTACGACGCCTCCTGCTCGGCCCACGAGGATTACGAGCTCTGGCTGCACCTGGCGACCACCGGCCGGAGGATCCTCTTCGTGCCGGTCGTCTTCGGCTACTACTACATCGTGCCCAACTCCATGATCAAGGACACCGACCAGAACCACCGCATCAACGGCCGGATCCGGCGGATCTTCGACCAGGTCGGCGCCCGGCCGATGCTGCCGCTGGAGACCAACTGCCTGCGGTACCACCCCGACCTCGGATACCACTGACCCCGATTCGGATGGCGGCCGGGGGCGACGGGAGGACCGGTGGGGTCTGATCGATGAAGGCGACGGGAGCGCTCAGGATGAGCAAGCGACGGTCCGATGCGGAACTGCTGCCCTCGATCTCCTCGTCCTACCGGAGGGTGGCCGAGCACTTCGATCGGGCGGGCGACGGCCCGGGAATCGGGCCGCTCGACGCCCTGCTCGTCTCGCTCTACCTCGACTTCCGGGCCGATCGGATCGCCGTGGCCGACCTGGCCTCCGGGGCGACCCGGGGTGCCTCGACGCTGCTCGCCGCGACGCGCCGCACCGTCCGACTGGTCCGGATCCCCCGGGACGACGACGGGTCCGTCTCCGGCTGGCGGGCGGCGCTCCGGGACTCGATCGCCGAACTCGAGGCCCCCTGCCCCGTCGAGCCGATCGTCCCCGGGGTCCCGGGCTCGGCCTCGCCGGGGAGGATCGATTGCGAGGTGGCGATCGTCCACGCCGGCGGCCTGTCGCGCCGGGAGTTCTCCGACCGCCTCGACGAGGCCGGGCGGATCGCCGGGAAGGGGCCGGTGCTCGTCCTCGGGCTCGGCCCGACCGGACGCTGCGACGCCGTCGCCGAGCTGGTCTCGCGATCCGGCGACGGGGGGCCCAGCCGGCTGTCCCTCTTCCGGGAACTGGGCGGCATCCTCGGCGAGAGCGGGGTCGGGGTGCTCGCCGACGACCCGGACGCCGAGGCGACCACGCTCGGCCGGATCTCGGCGTTCTTCTCCGGCAACTTCGACTTCATCCGCCTGGTCGAGGGCGTCTGCCGGGCCGCGGTCGCCGCGTCGCAGCTCGACGAGTCGACCCGGCAGAAGCTCGTCCCGGGGAACTCGAGCGGCGGGATCGACATGGAGCGGGCCCTGGTCCTGCTGGCCGAGTCGGGCCGGGAACGCGATGCGCTGCGTCGCGACGTCGACCTCCTCCTGGAGCAGGTCTGGCAGCACCTCGACGAGCCGACCCGGCGGGAGATCGCCCCGGACGACCCGGGCGTCGGGATCGACGTCGATCGGGCGAAATTCCTGCTGGCCGAGTCGGGCCGACGGCGTAACGAACTCCGGGGCGATGTCGGCAACCTCCTGGAGCTCGTCTGGCGGCTCCGATGCGACGTCGACCACCTCCTGGAGCTCGTCTGGCGGCTCCGGCAGGAGCGGGACGGACTGACCAGGACGATCGAGGAGACGACGCTCGTCGCCCCGACGCCGTCGCCCTCGATCACCCGCCGGGCCGTCCGGGTCTGGCGTCGGGACGGTGTCGGCGGTTTGCTGCGGCAAATCCACCGGCGTGCCCGGGTCGCCGCCGGCCCCCGACACGCCGGGGGCCGCTGACCGGCCCCGCAGGGGTCGCGTCCCGTCCCGGGTGGGACAGGTCCCGGCCTCGAGCTCCCGGCGGTCGCAGGCGGGCCGGCTCGGCCCGTCGACCGTCCCGGGGCGTGACCCCCGCGAGATCCCCGGGCCGCAGCGGCGTGCTCCGACCGCCTCCGGCCCGTCTCCCCTTCGAGGATATTGTGAGATGACGCCCACCCCGGAACTCGATTGGTCGTCGCTGCTGGCCTGCCCGTCCTGCGGGGGCGGACTCCGCCGGGGTGACGAGGCGTGGTCCTGCACCCCCTGCGACCGCCGGTATCCGGTCGTGGCCGGCCGGCCGGTCTTCCGGGAAGGGGCCGACGATGTACCGATCATGCCCGAGGGGCACACCAGCAACCAGATCTCGCCGGAGATCCGCCGCTGGATCCGGGAACGAGGCGGGGTGGCGCTGAACATCGGCGCCGGGGGGACGGTCGAGAAGCTGCCCAACTGCGTCGAGTTCGAGTACACCATCTTCCGCCACACCGACGTCGTGGGGGACGCGCATCACCTGCCGTTCGCCTCGGGGACGTTCGACACGGTGGTGACCTTCAACACCTTCGAACACCTGCACGACCCCCCTCGGGCGGCGGCCGAGGTGCACCGCGTCCTCAGGCCGGGAGGCCGGCTGGTCCTGCAGACGGCCTTCCTCCAGCCGCTGCACGAGCCGCCGCACCACTACTACAACACGACCGAGTTCGGCCTCCGGCGCTGGTTCCGGGACTTCGAGATCACCGACCTCCGGGTGTCGGAGAACTTCAACCCGGCCTACGTGCTGGCCTGGCTCTCCAGCGCCCTGGACTGGGCCGCCCGGGGCGAGCTTGGCGCCGAGGCGGCCGAGACGCTGGGCAGGACGACGCTGGAGGATTGGCGGGCCTCCTGGGGGGATCCCTCTCGTCGCGAGGGCCCCGGCTGGGAGATCCTCCGGCGGTTGTCCCCGGAGATGCAGAAGGCCTTCGCCGCCGGCTTCCAGCTCGAGGCGACCAAGCCGGCCGCCTGAGCGTCGGCTCCCGATCCGGCCCCAGTCCCCACCCGCCAGAGACCCGATCCGATCCGTCCCCTTCCCCCATTCCAAGGAGCGTCGGCAGATGGCCATGACGACCACGTCGAGCGAAGTGCTGAGCGCGGAGCAGGTCGAGTCCTTCTTCGCCGAGGGCTACCTCATCGTCGAGAACCTGCTGACCGACGACGAGGTGGCGACGATCAACGACGGCGTCGACCGGGTCTGGTCCGACAAGTCGATCTACAACGGCGCCACCATCTCGGCCTACACGGGCAGCAGCAACTACCAGGAGACGTACCTCCGCTACCTGCCCGAATCGGCGAGGAACTACCAGTACAAGCTCAACCACCTGTATCTGCACGACCCGGCCACGCTGGGGATTCTACTGTCGGACAGGGTCCAGGGCATCGCCTCGCAGCTGCTCGAGGGGACCCCCTTGATGTTCAATGGGCTGAACTTCGAGAAGGGATCGGAGCAGCGCTTCCACTTCGACTCGCTGTACATGCCGCCCCGGGGATGGCACCGGATGGTCGCAATGTGGTTCGCCCTGGAGGACATCCTGCCCGGGGCCGGGGCGTTGCAGTACTACCCAAAGAGCCACCTGATCGAGCCGTACCGCTTCTCGCACGGCCAGATCTCCTTCATCCCCGACGAGATGCCGGGCTTCGACCGCTACATCGACGCCGAGATCGAGGCCCGGGGACTGCAGCCGCAGGTCTTCTTCCCCAAGAAAGGTGACATGTTCATCTGGCATTCCCAGCTCTACCACGGCGGATCGAAGATCTCCGACCCGACGTTGACGCGAAAGAGCATGGTCAACCACTTCTGGAGGGCCGAGGACTACCCGGCCGATCAGTGCTGGGAGGTCTCCCCGGGCCGCCTCCTGCTCCGCAAGGAATATATGTGCGTCGCCCCGAACTTCTGCGAGGACCGCGCCGGGGTGCGTGCGGTGGCCGAGCAGGCCGCGGCCGCCTGAGACCGGACCGGGCGGCGACGATCGCCGGCCCTCGCACCGAAGGCGGGCCCGCCCCCCACCGCGGGGCCGGGCTCGCCGCCGATCCCGCCCCGGCCCCCGGGCGGTCGAGCGTCCCGCCAATCGTGGAGCCTAGGATGCTGAACCTCCTCGACCACCCCGCCTGCTTCTCCCCTTCGGACCGGACGTGCCGGAGCTCCTGGGCCGAGCACTTCCCCTTCGCGGCGTACCTGATCGGCGCGACGAGGCCGGCGACCCTGGTGGAGCTGGGGACCCACGCCGGCTTCTCCTACTGCGGCTTCTGCCAGGTGGTCCGCTCGCTGAACCTGGAGGCCCGCTGCTTCGCCGTCGACACCTGGGAGGGGGACGAGCACAGCGGCAGCTACGGCCCCGAGGTCCTGGCCGAGCTGAGGGCGCACCACGACCCCCGATACGGCGGCATCTCGACGCTCCTGCAGGCCACCTTCGACGAGGCCCTGGGGCAGTTCCCGGACCGGTCGATCGACCTCTTACACATCGACGGATTCCACACCTACGACGCCGTCCGGCACGACTTCGACAGCTGGCTGCCGAAGCTCAGCCGCCGGGGGGTCGTCCTGCTGCACGACACCAACGTCCGGGAGCGGGACTTCGGCGTCTGGCGATTCTGGCTGGAGGTCCGGGACCGCTACCCGAGCTTCGAGTTCATCCACGGCCACGGCCTGGGGGTGCTGGCCGTCGGCGAGGAGATCCCCGAGGGCCTGCTCCCCCTGCTCCAGGCCGACGACCGGGAGGCGGCGCTGATCCGGCTGGCCTTCTCCCGGCTCGGCAGCTACCACAGCCTGACGCTGTTGAAGTCACTGGGAGAGGAGCACTCCCGACAGTTGGGCCGCCGGGCCGCCGAGCTGGCCGACCGCCTGGCCGAGCGCGACCGCCACGCCGCGTCGCTGGCCGACCGCCTGGCCGAGTTGGAGGGGCACATCGCCCGGCAGGACGAGCACATCGCCGGCCACCTCGCGCACGCCTCGGACCAGGCCGCCCACGTCGCCCGCCAGGACGAGCACATCGCCCGGATCGACCAGCACGCCGCCGGGCTGCTCGACCAGGTCGCCGAATTGCAGCGGCACATCGCCCGGCAGGACGGGCACATCGCCAACCACCTCGCGCACGCCTCGGACCAGGCCGCCCACATCGCCCGGCAGGACGGGCACATCGCCAACCACCTCGCGCACGCCTCGGACCAGGCCGCCCACATCGCCCGCCAGGACGGGCACATCGCCGGCCACCTCGCGCACGCCTCGGGGCAGGACGAGCACATCGCCCGGATCGACCAGCACGCCGCCGGGCTGCTCGACCAGGTCGCCGAATTGCAGCGGCACATCGCCCGCCAGGACGGGCTGCTCGCCGGCCTGGGAACCGCGGTGGATGCCCTCGACGGCCGCCTGGCCGGGCTCGCCGCCGCGATGGACGAGGGTCGTCGGGCGGAGCGGGAGGACGCCCTCCGGATGTCCCGCTGGCAGGAGTCGGAGGTCGCCGCCCGGGACATCCGGATTGCCGAGCTCTGGGAACTCGCCCGGAGGCAGGAGGACCGGATCGCGTCCCTCTCCGCCGAGCTCGAAGCCCGGGGCCGCCCGGCGAGGAACCCGATCCAGCTCGCCTCGGCCGCCTCCCGACGACTCTCCTCGGCGCTGGCCGACCTGCGATCGCGCCTCCGGCCGGGGGGGACTCCCGTCCCCGATGCCCTCGCCGGGGAGACGACGGCCGTCGAGGATGGGTCCGACCCCGACCTGCGACGGGTCGCCTGACCGCGGGCCGGGCACGGGACTCGGACCCCCGAGGCGGGGCCGACCGGACCAATCCTCCGGTGAGGGTCGGCCCTCCCGGTCGCCGCCTCGGGCGCATTCACGAGCCTCGTCGGATCCCGGACCGGCCCCGGGGAATCACCGGGACCGACGCCCCTTGCGCCCGATCGGAGGGGCACCTTCCCCCCGCCTCCCGGTCCATGGACTCCCACCCTTCCCGACATCCCGACCGACTCCGTGCGCGCGCCCCGGATCGTCGAGTGACGGTCGCCGTCGGGTCGTCCTCCCGGCGCCGGGGGGCGTCTCGGGCGGCCGACGGCCGGGCTCGCCGCCCCGGATCGCCGCCGTCGATTCGATCAGCGCCGTGCGAGGGACGACCGATAATGCCGATAATGGAGCATGAGACGGTGTCGAAGTCGGCCGGTTGGGAGAATCCACGATGCTCCGGACGCGCTCGTCCGATCGGACCCCCTCGCGATCTCGGCGTCGCCGCCGATGCCTGCCCGCCTGGCAAGGGCCGGAACACCTCGAGTCGAGGGCCCTGCTCGCGACCCTGCCCGACGGGTTCGTCGAGCGCGAGCTCGTCTCGGGGCTCTCGAACCCGACCGGCTTGGCCTTCGACGACTCGGGCCGGATCTACGTCTCGGAGCAGGCGACCGGCCGCGTCCAGGTGATCGAGGGGGGCGAGGCCCGGCCCGAGCCGCTGCTGACGGTCCAGGCCGCGTCGGGGGGAGAGCGCGGCCTGGGCGGCATCCTGCTCGGCCCTCCCGGTGACCACGACCATGACGACGACCACGACCACCAGCAGTACCTCTACACCTATTACACCGCCCCGTCGCCCCAGCCGCACAACCGCCTGAGCCGCTTCCCGCTCGACGATGCGGGCGAACTCGCCGGCCCGGAGGAAGTGCTCCTGGAGCTGGCGCCCCTGAGCGACGCCTTCGTCCACAACGGCGGCGGACTGGCCTGGGGGGATGACGGGAAGCTCTACGTCGGCGTGGGCGACGACCGGCAGCCCGGGCTGGCCCAGCAGACCGACAGCCTCTTCGGGAAAGTCCTCCGGCTGAACCCCGACGGCTCGATCCCCGAGGACAATCCCTTCTACGACGAGCTGGAGGGCCCCTCCCGGGCCATCTGGGCCTCCGGGCTACGCAACCCGTTCAAGCTCCGGAACGACCCCGCCGCCGGCGGCCTGCTGATCTTCGACGTGGGGGAGTCCACCTGGGAGGAGGTCAACCTCGGCTCCCCGGGGGCCAACTTCGGCTGGCCGCTGACCGAGGGCCCGACCGAGGATCTCCGCTTCAGCTCCCCGGTCCACGCCTACCCCCATACCGGGCCGATGTGGGGCTGCGCCGTCGTCGCCGGCGCCGCCTCGCCGGCCGACTCCGGGGCATTCCCCGGCGAGTACGCCGGCGCCTTCTACGTCGCCGACTACTGCAACGGCATCCGCCGGGTCGACCTCGACACCGGCGAATCGACCTTCTTCGCCACCGACTTCGGGGGCCCGATCGTCGACCTCCAGATCGGCGAGGACGGGTCGTTCTACTACCTGAGCTACGGGGAGGGCACCTCCCTGGGGGTCGAGCCGAATTCGGGGGCGATCATCCAGGTCGAGTACCTCGGCACGGAAGAGCCGGCCATCTTCCGGCAGCCGAGGCCCCAGGTGGCACCGCTCGGCGGCTCGGCCACGTTCTCGGTCTCGGCCACCGGCGCCCCCCCCTATCAGTACCAGTGGCAGCGGGACGGGGCCGACCTGCCCGGGGAGACCTCGCCGACCCTCTCCCTCGCCGGCCTGTCCCCGGAGGACGACGGTGCCCGCTTCCGGGTGGTCGTCTCCAACGACTTCGGCCAGGTCGTCAGCGAGGAGGCGGCCCTCACCGTCCTCCCCTTCGCCGCGCCGACGGTCGCGTTCCTCTCCCCCAGGCTCGAGGACCGCTACCGGGCCGGGGCGTCGCTCGACTTCGAGGCCGTCGCCGTCGACGGCCAGGGCGACCCGCTGCCGGCCGAGGCCTTCTCCTGGTGGATCGAGTTCCACCACGACGAGCACACGCACCCGTTCCTCTCGACGACCTCGGGGATCACCTCCGGATCGGTGGCGATCCCGACCTCCGGCGAGACGTCGCCCGACGTCTGGTTCCGCATCCACGTCCGGGTCGTCGACTCCAACGGCCTGGCGACCGAGGCGAGCCGCGACCTGCTCCCCGACACCGTCGACGTGACCATGAGGACCAGCCCCGAGGGGCTGGGGATGACCCTCGACGATCGTCCCGTCCCCTCGCCGGAGACCTTCACCGGGGTCGTCGGCATCCGACGAGACCTCGGGGCCCCCCCGTCCCAGCAGCGGGACGACCTGACCTGGATCTTCGACACCTGGGCCGACGGCGGGCCGGCGAGTCGGGAGATCTCGACCCCCGACGCCGACTCGACCTTCACGGCCGTCTACCGGGTCGACGGCGGCTTCGTCGGCGAGGGGACGGGCCTCCTCGCCTCGATCTTCGAAAGCGAAGATCTGTCCTCGCTCACCGACGTGAGGGTCGACCCCGTCGTCGCCTTCGACTGGGGCCCCTCGGCCCCTCCCCCGGTCATCGATCCCGGCCGGTTCAGCGCCCGATGGGAAGGCACGTTGCTGCCGCAGTTCGCCGAGCCGTACACATTCCGGGTCGTCGCCGACGGGGGGGTCCGGCTCTGGATCGGCGACGAGTTGGTCATCGACGCCTGGGAGTCGGAGGGGCCGTCGCTGCTCGAATCCGCGCCGATCGACCTCTCGGCGGGGGAGGAGGTCGGACTCCGCCTCGAATACCGCCAGTCCTCCGGGGACGCTCGGGTCGAACTCCTCTGGAGTAGCCCCTCGACCCCGGCCTCGGTCGTGCCGAGCAGCCAGCTCATCCCGGCGCCCGCCTCCAATCCGCCTGATTCAGATCCCGAGCCCGAGCCCGAGCCCGAACCCGAGCCCGAGCCTCCCGGGCCCGAGCCCATCCGGGAATTCTACGATTTCGACGGCGACCGGAGGGCCGACCTGCTGGCCTACGACCCGGACTCGGCGACCTGGGCGATCACCTTCGCCGACGGGCGGGTCGAGCGTCGCCCCTTCGGCGCCCCCGGCGACCGGGCCGCCCCCGGCGACTACGACGGCGACGGCACCACCGACCTGGCCGTCTTCCGCCCCGAGAGCGACTCCGTCCCGGGCGCCGCCCACTGGTTCGCCTCCCTCTCCTCCGGCGGCGTCATCAACCGCCCCTTCGGCGCCCCCGGCGACCGGGCCGCCCCCGGCGACTACGACGGCGACGGCACCACCGACCTGGCCGTCTTCCGCCCCGAGAGCGACTCCGTCCCGGGCGCCGCCCACTGGTTCGCCTCCCTCTCCTCCGGCGGCGTCATCAACCGCCCCTTCGGCGCCCCCGGCGACCGGGCCGCCCCCGGCGACTACGACGGCGACGGCACCACCGACCTGGCCGTCTTCCGCCCCGAGAGCGACTCCGTCCCGGGCGCCGCCCACTGGTTCGCCTCCCTCTCCTCCGGCGGCGTCATCAACCGCCCCTTCGGCGCCCCCGGCGACCGGGCCGCCCCCGGCGACTACGACGGCGACGGCACCACCGACCTGGCCGTCTTCCGCCCCGAGAGCGACTCCGTCCCGGGCGCCGCCCACTGGTTCGCCTCCCTCTCCTCCGGCGGCGTCATCAACCGCCCCTTCGGCGCCCCCGGCGACCGGGCCGCCCCCGGCGACTACGACGGCGACGGCATCACCGACCTGGCCGTCTCCCGCCCCGAGACCGGGGAGGCCTTCCTGCTGAGGTCCCGGGACCAGGCCTTGAAGCTGACCTTCGAGGGCCTCGGCCGGCGTACCCGCCTCATCTCCCCGAGGTGGGCGTGGCTCGACCCCGGGGACTCCGGGCCCGACGAGGACGCCTGACCTGCGATCCGGGATCTTGCCGGAGGGGCCACGCCCCCCGATCGGCGTCGAGCGAGGGAAGCCGATCCGGGAAAACCGAGACGAGTCGTCAAGTCCCGGCCCGCCGGTGAGGCGCCACCGCCCGCCGTCCCCGGGGACTCGGCGACGCCCCCCCTGCCCTGCCTCGGCGCGCGGAGAGGCCCCCGGCGGCGAGGGGCGGCCGGGGGCCTCGGGGTGATGTCGGGGGCGATCAGGCCCGGGAGGGCCGGATCAGCCCCGGGGCTGACCGTCCCGGCGTCGGGCGAGCCAGCTGATCAGCAGCGATCGGACGTCCGATCCGAGGTTCGAACTGGCCCGGGCACCGCCGCCGGGCCGGGCCTGATCCTGGGAAGGCCGCACGCGGGAGCTGGCCGAGCCGGAGGAGAGGCGGGCTGCCTGGCGGCCGAGGTCGAGCGAGGTCGTCGATGCCTTCGGCGTCGTCGGTGCCGGCGAGGCGACCTGCCGGGCCTGGCCGACGGACCGGGATCCGGTCGAGGCGATCGAGTCGGACCTCGGATCGCGGTAGGCGAGCGGGGCGAGCACGGGCACGTCCCCGGCGGTGCCGAAATCGGTGGCCACATCCTGCCCGTCGGTCGTCTGCCGGACCGTCCACCGGCCCGAGGAGGGCCGGAAGGCGGCCAGGTCGGCGACGGCGTCGCCGTCGTAGTCGGCCGGGGCCGGGATGTCGCCGGGGGCACCGAACTCGACCCGCAGACCGGCCTGCTCGAACGGCAGGCCGGAGCGGAGGATGAACCACTCGGAAGTGGTGGGACGGTAGGTGGCGATGTCGGCGTGGCCGTCGCCGTCGTAGTCCTGGGGCACCGGCTGATCGACGCCCGCCTCGCCGAAGAGGACCGGATAGGCGTCGAGCTTCTGCGAGAAGCTCAGGTCGTTGGGGCCCGAGGGGAGGACGAACCACTGGGCCGCCCCGGGGACCAGGTCGCTGCTGGGGCGGAAGGCGGCGATGTCGGCCCGGCCGTCCCCGTCGTAGTCGGCCACGGCGGGCAGGTCGAGGCCGCCGGCGGCGCCGAAGGCGACGCGGAAGGCCTGGCCGCTGTTGGAGGGGAGGATGAACCACTCGGCCGCCCCGGGCAGCAGGTCGCTGACCGGCCGGAAGACGGCGATGTCGTCCCGGCCGTCCCCGTCGAAGTCGCCGACGGCCGGCACGTCGAGGCCCGAGCCGCCGAAGAGGACCGACTGGGGGCCGGCCTGGGAGCGGAGGATGATCCACTCCGAGGCGCCGGGCATCCGGTCGCTGCTGGGGCGGAAGACGCCGAGGTCGGTGATGCCGTCGCCGTCGAAGTCCCCGGAGATGGGGATGTCGCCGGGGCGGAGTTGCGCATCGGCCAGGGGGGAGCCCGGCAAGGAGGACCGGAAGTCGTCGCTGCCGAGGACCTGCCCGGCCCCGGTGGATCCGCCGATGAAGAACTGGGACTCGCCGTCGGCGGAGCCGGGGCGGTAGAGGATCAGGTCGGCCCGGCCGTCGCGGTCGCGGTCGCCGGTGATGGTCTCGATCGTCAGCGTCAGCGGGGCGCCGAGCGGCCCGGGGACGCCCGAGACGCTCACGGTCCGGGCCCGGAGCACGATCGTGCCGTTGGCCAGGTTGCTGGCCAGCCTCAGGCGGTAGGATCCCTGGGAATCGGTCGTGCCCGAGGCCAGGACCGAGCCGTCGGGGCCGACGATCTCGACCCTCGTGTCCGGCGTCGACTCGCCGATCAGGAAGGGCCGGCGTTCGGTGGTCCGGCCGTCCCCCGCGAGGCCGGTGTCCGACTCGGGGGCCAGGCGGAGGGTCGGGGCGCCGGGCTCCACCTCGGTGAGGATCGTCAGCACCAGCGGGGTGCTGTCGAGGATATTGCCGGCCGCGTTGGTGACGCGTGCGAGCACCGTGTAGGTGCCGTCGGGCAGGTTGAAGGGGAACTGGAGGGTGAAGGCGCCGTTGGCCTGGGAGGTCACCGGGTCGCCGACGACGGCGCCGGGCGAGCTGTTGGGGATCGTGCCGCCGACGTCGATCAGCTCGACCCGCAGGCCGGCCCCGGTGGAGCCGACGAGCCTGGGCCGCCGGACCGAGGTGATGTTGTCCCCCACCTGGCCCGTGTCGTCGGTCGGCGAGAGGCCGACCGTCACGCCGGGCGGCAGGCTCGTGTCGATCCGGAGCACCAGGCCCGGCAGCACGCCGCTGGCATTGCCGGCCCGATCCAGGGCGCGGGCCTGGACGACGTAGACGCCGTCGGCCAGCGGGGTGGTGACCTGGATGTCGTAGGTGCCGTCGGCGTCGACGCGGGCCTCGCCGACGACCCCGATCCCGGCGACGCTCAGCTGGACCAGCGGCAGGTTCTCCGGGGTCCCCTCGTTGGCGCCGAGCGTCAACGTGCCGGTGAGCCTCGGCTGTCGGACGTTGGTCACGCCGTCGTCGGGGACGCCGCTGTCGTCGGCCGGGACGAGCACGGGGGTGGTGGGCGCCTGGGGGGCCGCCGTGTCGATGGTCACGACCAGCTCCGGGCTGTCCTCGCTGACGTTGCCCGCCCGGTCGACCAGGCGTGTGACATAGGTGTAGGTCCCGTCGGGGACCCCGGCACCGCCGTCGTCGTCGGTGATGGCCACGACCCCGCCGGGGGCCTCGGCCAGGGTGGCGACGACGACGTTGTTGCGCAGGAGCTGGATCGTCACGCCCTGCTCGACCCCGACGACGTCGAAGGTCGGCGCGGCGAGGCCGGGGGGGACCAGGGCGTTGGTGTAGTCGTCGGCGTCGGAGAAGCCGCTGTCGCTGCCCGCCTGCAGGTCGAGCAGGGTGGGGGCGTCCGGCGGCACCGAGTCGATGACCACCTCGTACAGGGCGATGTTGCCCTCGACGCCCGCCTGGTCGATCGCCTGGATGCCGATCCGCTTCAGCCCGTCGGCTCCCAGGGAATCCGGCTCGATCCGGATCGAGAACCGGCCGGCCGAGTCGGTCGTCGCGGTCCCGCCGACGATCGGCAGCTCGCCGATGACCTGGTCGTCTTCGTCGAGCAGGAAGGCCTGGATCCCCACCGAGTTGCCGGCGGCCGACTGCTGGCTGAAGCCCTCGAGGACCACTTCGGTCGGCTGGATCTCCGGCGGCTGGCTCGGGTTGGCCGGCAGCGACTCGCCGTCGACGACCAGCCGGAGCGAGTCCGGGAAGACCACCGGGGCCAGCCGGATGGCGAAGGCCCCCCGGCCGAAGGTCGAGGCCATCAGCAGGTTCGGGTCGCCGGCCTGGTTGAGGGGCAGGCCGGTGGCCCGGTTGATGTTGCCGAGCGAAAGGTCGAGGTCGCTGACCTCGACCACGGGCAGGCCGCCGCCCTCGCCGGGGGGCTGGGGGGTCGTGGCGATGCTGTTGGGGAAGGCCGAGGGGAAGCGCTGCCAGGAGTTCTCCGGGTCGGCCCCGTCGTCGTACGAGGCGAAGACGCCGCCGACCCCGGCGACGTAGAGGACGGGGTGGGTGGCCGCCGGGTTGGTCGGGTTGGCGGGCGGATTGTCGAAGTCGTCGGGGATGGCGTATCGCCAGTCGACGGCCAGCGACCGCAGCCCGTTGGCGGCCAGCAGCGGGGCGGTGGCGTCCTCGTCGCCGAAGATCTGGTGGGTAATCGAGAAGAGGTTGGCGGTGATGTCCGTCCAGGTGGCGCCCGAGGAGGGCCGGGTGTCGGCGATGTGGTAGAGGCCCCCGTCGGTCAGGGCGTAGGCCTCGAAGGTCCCCCGGATCGGGTTGGTGGCGATCGCCCGGACCGGTGAGGTATTGCCGGCCAGGGCGCCGTTGTTGATCTGGGTCCACTGGTTGCCGGCGGCGCCGCCGCCGGTGAGGGTGATGTAGATCCCCCCGGCGTTGTTGCCGCCGACGATGTAGTCGCCGACGTTGCCGGGCTGGGCGCCCGGCTCGGGGGCGCCGAAGGCCAGGGCCGGGAAGTAGGAGCTGCCTAGGGCCGCCGGCACGCCGACCTCCAGCCAGCTCAGGCCGCGGTCGAGCGTCCGGAAGACCCGGCCGCTGCCCGGGGCGCTCATGACGATCTGGTCGGCGTTGATCGGGTTGACGGCGAAGTTCGCCCCGCCGATGCCCGGCCACTGCGCCAGCGGAGCCAGGCCGTCGATGCGGCCGACCACGTCGTGCGGGTTGCCGTTGCCGGGGGTGACGTCGACCAGGAAGAAGTCGGTCCGGAAGTCCTCTCCGGCGAGGAAGGGGGTCTTCGGGGCGTCGCCGGTGTTCCGCCAGTTGTACTGGTAGGAGGCGCCCGATCCGGTCGGGTCGGTCGCCACGCCGGCGCCGCCGAGGCTGCCGGTCTCGGTCGCCAGCCGGGGGCTGCCCCACCCGAGCTGGCCGGTCTGGAGGACGTCGGAGGAGGACCTGGGGGAGCCGTTGCCGTCAGTCTGGGCGTAGAAGAGCGCCCCAGCGACGTCGGCGGCGGCGGCGCTCGGCTGGACCGCCCCGAAGTAGATCTGGGAGATCTGGAGGTTGCCGTTGCGCGAGCCGGTCGGCACGACCGTGTTGCCCTGGCCGAGCCGCGTCAGCAGCGTGCCGTCCCCGGCGTCGACGCCGGTGTAGACGCCCTTGTCGACGCCGAGGATCAGCCGGCCCCGGCCGGTCAGCGGGTCGATCAGGCTGAACGCCTGGTGCAGGTTGGTCTGCTCGCCGATGGCCAGGTCGAGGGCGGGGGCGAAGGGGCCGCCCGCCTTGGCGAAGGGGGTCCAGCGGACGCCGGCCCCGGTGTTGGCGAACGACTCGGTGTTGTTGACGTAGACCGTGGAGCTGGCGTCGAACGGGTCGGCCGGGTCGCGGTAGAGGTTGATCTTCGCGCCGAAGATCCCGGCCTCGTCCGCCCGGAATCGGGGGTCGTTGCCGGTGGGGAAGTCGTCGCGGTCGCCGGCCTTGACCACCGCCGGGCCGTTGACGTCGCTCCGCAGCACCGGCCCGCCGGGCAGGTCGCTGCTGAGGTAGAAGGCGTGCGCGTCGTGCACGAAGGTGGAGTCGACCCGGATCAGGGCCGCCTCGCCGCCCCCGTTGGTGGTGCCGCCGAGGTAGACGACGTTCGGGTTGGTCGGGTCGACCGTCAGCGCCAGGGCGTAGTTGGCCAGCGAGAACTCGGCGTTGGACGTCGGGTCGTAGTTGGCCAGGCTGGTGTCGTTGGAGGGGATGATCGGGTACTGGATGTTGCTCGGGTCCGGGGTCGGCTCGTTGGGCAGCTGCAGCTGGGTCCAGTTCTGCCCCTGGTCCTTGGTGAGGTAGAGGCCGTTGAGGGTGCCGTTGGGATTGGCCACCGCGGCGTAGAGCCAGCCCTGGTAGAGCAGGTCCTGGCGGGCGTCCCCGGTCAGGGCGGGCTTGGCCAGGACGATCCGGCCGTCGATCCCGTTGGGGTTGACTCCCGCGTTGGTCACCGGGATTTCCGGCGGGTCGAACCCGTCGCCGTCGCGGACCCGGGGCTTGCCGATGCCGCCGGGCATCACGTTGAACTGCTGCCCCTGGTTCGGGCTGAGGTAGACCCCCTCGCCGCGGAAGGCGGCGTAGACGACCTGGAGGTTGCCGGCCGGGTTGTTGAGGCTCGGGGTGCCGCTGCCGGGGTCGAGCAGCAGGTCGGTCGCCTGGCCGGCCCGGAGCTGCTGCCAGGTGTCGCCCGAGTCGGTGCTCCGCCAGACGCCGCCCTGGGGTCCGCTGAGGGCGGCGTAGAAGATCGCCTCGCCGGTGGTCGTCGGCCTCGGGTCGGCGACGACGGCGAAGGCCGTCGTGCCGACGAATTCCCGGGTGCGGTCGGCGAACGCCGGGCGGTTGTCGGCGCTGTCGAGGAGCTCCCAGGAGGCGCCGCCGTCGGTCGACCGGAGGAAGCCAACCCCGGGGGTGCCGGTGTCCCCCTCCCCGGTGGCGACCATGACGATCGACTGGTCCGGGTCGTTGTTGCGGCCGAAGACGGCGATGCCGCCGACGTTCAGGCCGTTGGCCTGGACCGCGTCGGTCAGCGGGATCCAGGTCGGGCCCCCGGCATCGGTCGTCAGGAAGTCGTCGGTCTTCCAGACGCCGCCCGAGGCGGCGCCGATGTAGACGGTGTTGCCCGAGGGGTCGGACGGGTCGACGGCGATCGCGGTGACCCGTCCGGACCCCTCGCCGTCCTCGATCGAGGACGGACCGACCGGCGTCCAGGTGCTGCTGGACAGCGAGTTGGTCGGGTCCATGGTGAAGATGCGGAAGTCGGCCCGGATGCGGTCGGCGACCGGCTCGCCGATCCCGGTGCCGGTGACCCGCTCCCGCATGATCAGCCGCCAGCTGTTGAGCGCGCCCTGCACGCCGCCGGTGTTGGTGATCCGCAGCGTGTAGGTGCCGGCCTCGGTCGGCATCCCGATCGGGCTGTTGAGGGCCGAGAGCGACTCCTGGGGCCGGTACCGGTCGCTGAACGGCGGGGTGCCGGAGCTGATCGGCTGGCCCGCCTCGCTGTCGAGGATCGTGTTGGTGAAGTCGGTCCGGTCCCCGGTGGCGCCGACGCCCGAGAAAAGCAGGATCGTCTGGCCGCCGGGGCCGATCAGCTCGGCCCGCAGGTTGGGGACGTTGGCGTGGGAGATATTCAGCTGCAGGTCGACGTCGGTGATCTCGAACGCCTTGTCGACGACCAGCGTCGACTCGACCGAGCCGTTGGCGGGGATCGTCCGGGGCACCTCGGCCGAGGCGAAGGTCAGCTCGACGGTGGTCGTCGGCTGGCCGCCCCGCAGGACGTCGACGCCGGCGTTCTGGTTCGAGTCGACCAGGTAGCCGCCGACCGACTGGATGTTGGAGCTGAGCACGACCTGGTAGGTGCCGCTGAGCTGCTGACCATCGAACAGGACGCGGAAGGTCCGGGCGTCGAGCTGCTGGATGACGATCGAGGAGCGGTCCACCTCGCCGGCCGGGCCGACGACCCGGAGCACGTCCTCGGCCGAGAAGGTGTTGCCCTCCATGTCGCGGTCGAAGACGACCTCGAGGCCGACGACCGTGCTATTGAGCGCGGGGTCGGTCGTCGGCACGGTGGTCCCGTCGCCGAGCACGGCCCGGGTAGCCACGACCCGGGGGCCGGGCACGATCAGCGGCAGGGTGTCCCGGACGAACGGCCCGGTCAGCGGGGAGCCGCCGACGATCGGCTCGGGCGACCCGAACCGGTCCTGCTGCGACTCGCCGGGCGTGGCGTCGGCGTCCTGGTCCATCGGGTTGCCGAGCAGGTCCCGGATGTCCGGGCCGACGGCGTAGCTGTACGTGCCCGGCCGGGTCTGGGGCGGGAACTCGACGCGGAACTCCGTCTCGCTGAGCTGCACGACGTTGGTGGCCGAGATCGACTGGGAGGTCGCCCCGTCGGGGGAGAGGAATCGGATCGAGGCGTCGTCGGTGCTGAAGGTGCCCGGGTCGATCGGCCGGTCGAAGGTGACGACGAACTCGCGGGCCTCGGGGGTGCCGCTGGGGTCGGTGGTCGGGACCACCCCGGCGGTGCCGTCGACGACCCGGGGGCCGGCGGCGGTGATGGCGCGGGCGGCCCGGATGTCGAGGAAAATCGTGCCGTCGGGTCCGCCGTTGAGGTTGCCCGACCAGGCGGTGAAGATGTTGCCGCCCAGGGCCGCCAGGCCCTGGCGGTGGCCGAAGCTGAAGGTGCCGACGGTGTTGCCCTGCGCCGCGTTGTCGGGGATCGGCCCGACGACCCGGTTGGTGCCCGTGGCGACGTCGAAGACCAGCTCCTTCTGGTTGACAAAGGTCTGGGGGGCGAAGGTCTCCCCCCCGTCGACGCTGACGGCCAGGTAGGTCGCCACCCGCCCCCGGGAGGCGTCGTGCCGGGCGTCGTAGAAGGAGACGGCGACCGTGCCGGTCTGCTGGTCGACGGCCACCTGGGGCATGAACTGCGGCCGGCCCCTGGAGGTGGCCCCGAAGAAGCCCTCGGCGAGGTCGAGGTCGGCCCCGGAGAAGCCGTCCCGGTCGGCCAGGTCGTCGTTGACCCGGCCGGCGATGTCGCCGTCCTCCCCGGTCCTGACCCAGCTCAGCCCGCCGTCGTCGGTGTAGGCCAGGAAGATGTCGGTGTTGTCGTCCGGGTTGTCGTCGTCGTCGGCGGCGTCCCGGTCGACGTAGGTGACATAGATCCGGCCCCGGTTCGGGCCGTCGGCCGTGGTGTCCGCGGCGATCGTCGGCGCCGGGCCGATGCCGCGCGGCATCGCCGGCGAGCTGATCGTCCCGCCGCCGTCGAGCGTCCCCCGGACGATCGCCGCGGCGCGCAGGCCGGAATTGGTGTTGACGTTGCGGTCGGGGCCGGCCCGGAGGCCCTCGGTGAAGGTGATCTGCGCGTCGAGCAGGTTCTGCGGGCCCGCGTCGGCGGTCGCGGCGGTGTCGATGATGCGGAGCGTCCAGTCGCCCCCCGCATCCCCGGTGAACGCGCCCAGGTTGCCCTCGGGCCGGAACCGGCCGATGTAGGGCTCGGCGGCGTCGACGATCGACCGGGGCGACTGGTTGTCGAAGACCGCGCCGTACTGGCGGCCCCCCGTCCCGAAGCCCATGGTCGCGCCGCCGAGCGTGTCGGCGTTGGCGAGCGTGACCACCGTGGCGCCCCGCTGCAGCTGGATCGTCAGCTCGGCGAGCGAGTCGTGGACGGCGACCAGGCGGACGTCGAGGTCGGCGATGGTCAGGCCGGCCGGGACGGTGACGGTGAACTCCGTCGTGGCGTTGTCGAGGATCGGCCCGCCCCCCAGCTCGGCCGTGAGGACCCGGGCGGCGGTGAGGCGATCGAACTCGATGATGTCGAACGGGATGCCGGCGTTGGCCCCGCTGCCGAAGTCGTCCCAGACAAGCGACGGCCGCCCGTCGGCGCCGATCGCCAGGCGGGGGACGGTGTTCCGCTGGTCGCCGAAGTTGCCGCCGTCGTTGACGGTGGTGACGCCGGAGAAGCTCTGTCCCCCGTCGGACGAGGCGACGGCCCGGATCGCGTTCGGGTTCCAGTTGTCGGTATCCGGCGGGGTGTCGTCGTTGCTGACCCAGGCGACGTAGACGGTGCCGTCGAAGGGGCCCCCCGTGGTGTCGACGGCCAGGGTCGGCAGCAGCACCGGATCCTGGGCCCACCCGTGGACCGTTTGGTTGTCGATCGTCCGGACCGGCGAGGCGCCGGTGAAGCTGAACTTGTTGAGCAGCAGGACGCCGGCCCCGGCGTCCCCGGTCCGCTGGGACGACAGGACGTAGAGGTTGCCGTCGGCGTCGAAGGCGGCCGAGGCGTCGGTCTCGCGGTCGAAGCTCTGCGGGTCATCCGCGCTGGACGCGGGGTCGGTCAGGCGGCCGCCGCTGACGTTGAAGGACGACCACGAGGCGCCGCCGTTGGTGGAGTAGGCCCCCTCGACCCCGATGAAGTCCGGGTCGGGGTCGGTGTCCCAGCGCGTCCAGACGGCCGCCACCCGCAGCGGGTTGTTCGGGTCGACGGCGATCGACGGGCTGCTCTCGTCGCTGTTGTCGTCGACGGAGAAATCGGAGCTGGAGATGTTAACCGGGTCGAAGACGACCGGCGTCGGCACGGTGGCCAGCAGCGCCCGGGGCTCCAGCCACTCGAGGACGGCCCGCCGCGACCTCGCCCTGCGGACCTGGGATGACGAGGACCGTTCCCGGCAGCCCCGGGGACGATCGGACGGGGACGAATCAGAGTAGGATCCCGGACGCATCGTTACGGTCCTCTATGGTCGCGCGGCGCAGTCGGACACCGGTGGACGACGGGGAGATGAGGGCGGCTGCTGCATCGGCGGGGTGGATCTGCGCAAGTCTCCTGGGAGCATGAAAGCTCCGACCTACCCCGTCAAGGAACGTCAGCCCCTCGGATGCCGGCCCACGTCGGAGATCCGGCGAGGGGTGCCGATCGGTCAGATCCCGTGCATTCGAATCTGGCTGCATCGTCACGCCCACCGGATCCGGCCCGTCGAGGAGCAATACCATGTCACCATGGTGACAATGATGCTACTACTGCGCCCCCGGCGCGTCAAAACAATTCTCCGGCCCGACGTTGCGAATGCGATCCCGCCGCCCGGACGGCCTCACCCCCCCCCTGCCCCGGGGACGGATTGCTGGACCTCGGGGAGGCCCGGCGTCATGAGCGGCCCGACGACCGGGGGCCCGGACTTGGCCGGCCTCGGGCGGCCGGGTCGGCGAGCCCGGGACCTCGACGGGGGCGATCCGATCTGCTGGCCGACGCCACCCGGGATCGGTGGGGTCGGCGACCCGGGACACCTGGGACGCCCGGGAGCGACGCCGACCGCCCCCCTGCCCCGAGGCGGGCCGGGCCCGCACGCCCTGGCGTACCGATCATCCCATCCGCCCGGGCCTCGGGCGAGTCGCCCCCGCCTCGCCCCGGCCGCCCCCGGGTCGGCCGGGGCGATCGGTCTCGCAGGCCGCCCCGGTGCCCCCTACCCCCCGGCCTCCCGGGCCGACCCGGGCTCTCCCCCCTTCGGCCCGGGGTTGCCGCCCCTGCCCCATGGGATCAAGATCCCGGTCCACCGAGGGGGGCGGGCGACCGAGGGAACGAAGGATCAAGCCCGACCGGCGCCCTTGACCCCCTGGTCCCGGTCCGGCCCTGGAGCCTTGATCGTCCTTCGGCCTCGGCCTGTTGCCGGCCGGTCGACCATGGGGCCCTGGCCGACCATCGACCAGGGCCCCATGTCGCCCTGATTCGCCACTGACCAAGGCCCCGAGGAATCGCCGGCTCCCTGATGCCAATCGACCAAGGCGCCTTGGTCCCTCGTTCAATCGACAACAAGCGATCCATGGACCCAGTGATCATGGTCGGACGATGGATCGGGGAACCGCATCGACCTTGGTCCCAAGGTCGATGCGGCTTCTGTGGAACTCGATCATGTTGGGGTCAATGGCGGTCGGCCACATCGCTCTCGATGGGACAAGTCGGTCAACCTCCCTCAGTTCCAGGGGATCCAGGTCACTCGTCGAATATGGCCGTCGGTCGACCATGATGCCCAGACATCTCGAAACCAACAGGCCAGCGGATCGAGGCAAGGGAATCGCCCTGGTCGTCAATCGGCCTTGAGTGATCGAATCCCTTGGAAGCGGGGAAACCCGGACCAACAGGCTTCGAGGTCGCTCGGAAAGCATGGTCCCTGGATCGATTGCCTCCTTGGGTCTGATGGACCGAGGCATCGACATCTTCCCGACCCCAAGGTCCTACCGATGCCAAGGCTTCCTTGCCCCTTGGTCCCTTGATGATCGAGCGACCGAGGGATATCGATCCGCTCGGCAACAGGGCAGCACCGCGAACGAGGCGGAGGTGCGACCAAGGCGGATGGTCGACCAGGTTGCCGAGGCCAATCGATCGCCAATTCGACTTGGGACCGACCGGGAAGGGTGGCTTGATTGACTTGGTCCTCGACCGACCGAGGTCGACCGGCCGACTTGGGACCGGAGAAGATTGGAGCCGAGGTCCCGGGTCGGTCGATACGCCTGGGTACCGAGGATCCTCGGGATCGAGGCGATTCGATGACGTGGGATGTCGGCCGCTTGATCCCTCGGCTTCGAGGGGACAGGCGACCGAGGTCCCGAGGTGTCGCCGCGAGTCGAAGCGGCCCAGGCAATTATGGCCTCACCTGGCCCTCCGCACCCGGAGCGATCCGGGGGAACGGCGGGGCAGGGGGGAGCCCGATCGGGGGAGGGACGGCCGATGCGGAGCGTCGCCGTGACCAACGCGAAGGGCGGGGTGGGCAAAAGCACCACCGCCATCAACCTGGCGGCGAGCCTGGCCGACCTCGGGCGGCGGGCCCTCCTGGTCGACGCCGACCCGTCGGGCAACGCCTCGCTCGGCCTCTTCCCGTCGGGGATGCCGTCGGAAGGCCTGGCCGACCTCCTGCTCGACGAGCGGGAGGTCGCCGAGGTGGTCCTGCCGACCGTCGTCGAGGGGCTCGACCTGATCCCCCCCGGGGCCCGGCTCGGATCCTGCTCCGACCAGATGGGGGGCAGCCAGGGGCTCGGGCAGGGCCGGGAGTTCCGGGTCCGCCGGGTGCTCCGGCGGCTCGACGGCTATGACGCGGTGATCCTCGACACCAGCCCGGTGCAGACTCCGCTCAACGTGGCGATCCTCTACGCCGTCGGCGAGGTGGTCATCCCGATCGACCCGTGCGTCGCGGCCCTGGCCGGGGTCAAGGCGCTGGAGGACCTGATCCGGGAGGTCGGCGCCCTCCGGCAGGAGTTCACCGACGCCGGGCCCTTGGAGATCACCGGCGTCCTGATCACCCGGGTCGACCGCACCCTGGTCGCCCGCCAGATCGAGGCCGAGGTCCGGGCCTATTTCGGGCCGTTGGCATTCGACCGGTCGGTGCCGACCTCGGTCCGGTTCCGGGAGGCCTATGCCCGGGGCGTGCCGCTGGTCCGCTACGACCCCTACGGCGCCGGGTCGAGGGCCTATCAGGCCGCGGCCGAGGCGTTCCTGAGCCGGGGGGGAGAGCCGGTCGACCCGGCCCGCCCGCGACCGGCCGGGGAGGACGGGGCACCCATCGAGGACGAGGCACCGATCGAGGAGGAGGGCGGCGACTCCGTCGCCGCCGCGTGAGGGCCGTCGACGATCGCGGGAGGCCGGCCCCCGGGCGAGGGGGGCCGGCCCCTCGCGGCGACGGTCGGAGATCCCCGATCAGGTCGAGTAGAGCAGGGGGAGAGCGATGAGCGCGACCAGACGCGGGGGCATCCCGGGCCCCGAGAGCCGGACCGGCCTGGTCCGGCCGGCGATGACCGAGGCCGAGTTCGAGCGCCGGATGGCCGTCGCCGAGGCGGGCTCCTCCTCCCGGCCGGCCGGGCCCGCCCCCTCGGACCCCGGCGATGAGGATCGCCGGCGGCCCGACGCCGACGTCGAGCCGGAGCCGGACCCGGAGCCGGCCCCGAGGTCGGGCGGCTCGTCCTCCTCGGGGGGCTCGGGCCGGTCGAAGGGCCGGGGCAGGGGGGCCGCCAAGATCCGCCGGGTCCAGCGGATGTTCGCCATCGAGGAGGAGCTGGACAAGAAGCTCTGGCTCTACGCCATCCACGTCGGCAAGGACCGCTCCGAGGTCGTCAACGACCTGCTCCGGCCGCTGGTCGGCTCGATGGTCCTCTATGACTCCCGGGACCGCCGGTCCAGCCGACAGGGCGAGGGCGATTCGGAGAACTGACCGGACCGGCCGGGCCCTCCAGTCGCCCGGGCCGATGGCGACGGGCGTCCCGCATGGGGCTCGGGTATGCTCGGGCCCGGCCCCCCGGCGACGGTGCCGGGCTCGAAGGGCCCTTCGACCCGACCCGACCCGACCCGACCCCGGACCGAATCACCATGACGGACCCGAAGGCCGAGGCCGCCCCCATGACGCCCCCCCCGACGGGCCGGATCCTCTCGATCGACGCCCTCCGGGGGCTCGACATGCTCATGATCGTCGGCGTCGACCGCCTGGTGAGGGCCTGGGCCGAATGGTCGGGCTCCCCCCGGTCGGCGGCGATCGCCGGGCAGTTCGAGCACGCCGAGTGGGAGGGGTTCCGGTTCTACGACCTGATCTTCCCGCTCTTCCTCTTCCTCGTCGGCGCCGTGCTGCCGTTCTCGATCGGGAAGCTCGAAGGGCAGGGCAGGGGGGCCGCCTACCGGAGGGTCGCCCGCCGGGTCGTGCTCCTGTTCGCCCTGGGCTTGCTCTGCAACAACGTCCTGCAGTTCGACTGGGACGACCTGCGGGTCGCCGGCGTCCTGCAGCGGATCGCCGTCTGCTACGGGTTCGCGGCGGTGATCGTCCTGAACACCTCGGCCAGGGGGCAGCTGATCGTGACCTCGGCGATCCTGCTCGGCTACTGGGCCCTGCTGCTCGGGGTGGCCCCGCCGGGGGGGGAGGCGGGCGACTTCTCCCGGCAGGGGAACCTCGCCGGCTGGGTCGACCGCCACTTCCTGCCCGGCAAGATCCTGGAGCCCTACTACGGATACGGCGACAACGAGGGGCTGCTCTCGACGATCCCGGCCGTCGCCACGACCCTGCTCGGCGCCCTGGCCGGGGCCTGGCTGCGATCGGCCCGGGGCCCCTGGGAGAAGGCGGCGGGGCTGGCGGCCTCGGGGGTGGCGGCGCTGGCCCTCGGCTCGGCCTGGGGGATCTGGTTCCCGATCATCAAGAATCTGTGGACGAGTTCCTTCGTCCTCGTCGCCGGGGGCTGGAGCTTGCTGCTGCTGGCCCTCTTCTACGCGGTGATCGACGCGGCCGGCTGGCGGCGGTGGGCCTTCCCGCTGGTGGTCGTCGGCGTCAACGCGATCACCATCTACGTCGTCCCCAGGTTCCTCGACTTCGACCGGCTCTCCCGGTTCTTCTTCGGCGGCGTCTCCGCGCTCGCCGACCGCCGGATCGCGGGGGACTTCACGCCGGTCGCCGCGGCGATCGGCGTGCTGGTCGCCGAGTGGCTCTTCCTCTATTACCTCTACAGGAGGCGCATCTTCCTGCGGGTCTGAGCCGAGGGGCGGCCCCGAACCGCCGGAACCGACTCACGCGATCATTCTTCGCCATCCGAGGTGAACAGCGACCCCTGTCCGGGGGGCGTCTCCCCCCCGAGGTGGGCCTCCAGGGCGGCGAGGCAGAGGGGCTCGAGCATCGTCTTCCAGCGTCGGAGGCCGGGGTGGGTGGCCTTGACCCGGGCGGTGATGGCGTCGCGGTCCTCCTTGGGTAGCTCCGCCCAGCGGGCCCGGAGGCCGGCCTGTCGCTCGGCCTCGGCGGCCTCGGCGGCCCGGAGTCGCTCGGCCTCGGCCAGCTCGGCGGCCCGACGCCGGCGCTCCTCCTCGGCGACGGCGGCCTCGGCCCGGGCGAGCTGATCGGCGTCGGCGGGGGGGACGTAGTCGTCGGGGGCGCCGTAATCCTCCCGGATCGACGAGACGAGGTACCCGGCCCGGTTCCGGGCCAGCCGTTTATCATCCCTGGCCGACATCCAGTCAAAAATGGCGATCTTGGCCCGGAGGAATTCCGGGGCGTGCCGCTCGACCAGTTCCGAGGCCGTCCGGATGGCCACCCCCCGGGAGGTGAGCGCCTCGGCCAGCTCGGCCAGCTCCTCGGCCGTCGGCTCGATCGGCGACCGCCCCCGGGGGCCCCGGACGAAGACGATCTGCCAGTGCCCCCGGGCCTTCCGGATATAGCGGTCCTCCTCGGCCGTCGGCTCGAGGAAGCCGTGCTGCTCCAACTCGGCGATCGCCGGCCGTAACCGCCGCTTCAGCTCGGTCGGCTTGTAGGAGCGGCTCAGGCCGATGTGCTCGCAGGCCAGGGTGCGCAGGTCGAACTCGAGTCGGTCACAGCGGTAGAATCGCTTATCAAGGAATCTGAACACACGTTTTGTCGTCGGCAAGCGGAGCCTGAGGTAGAATTCCAGGTCGATCTGCTTCAGGTTTCCGCTCTGGAAACTCCGGAAGATGACCTCGTTCCACTTGAAGCTCGACAGCGGCGGCGGGGCGTTCCCGCGTTTGCCTCTCCTCCTCGAACCGGTTGTCTGGGTTGAACTTGCGCCCCGAGTCTGGCGTCGCCGCTCGCGGTCGTACAGGGAAACATTGTCGAGGACGTGGAAATTTTCATCCACCCAGCTCTTGGCGGCATTGTCCCACCACGCATTCTCATACGACAGGACGATCCCGACCCAGCGGTGCAGTGCCTCCTCGATCCGCCGGTAGCTCTGTCCCGTCTGCGGCCAGCCGAGCAGCTCGATCAATTCATACCTGGAAAAATTTACCTTTGCTTCCGTGAAATTATTCCAGCGCTTGGTGAGCTGGATCAGTCCGACCAGGACCTCGTCGTCCATCGAGGTCGGCAGGCCGTGCTTGGCCGTCCCCATGATCGTCAGCCGGCGGACGATCGGCGGCCCGTCCCGGCGGTCGAGTCGGTCCTCGAAGACCAGGGTGGTCTGCCCGTCGGGGATCCGGTCGGCCAGGGCGGCGATCGGGAACTCGGCCAGGTTCAGCTCGTCCTTGAAGGCCGGCTCGGCCGAGGCATCGGCCCCCTCCCCCTGGGCGTCGCCGCCGTCCCCGACCTCGGGATCGTCGAAGAGCGAAGGGGTGCGATCTCGGTCGGTCTTGTCCACGGTCTTCGGCCCCGCTTCGAGCGTCCCCAGGGCTGGTCCCGGTCCGGCCTCCCCGTCCCCGGTGCCTGAATTCTGCAACAC